>VDHG01000099.1 GCA_006228005.1 Testudinibacter crocodili | reverse complement strand
GTATTTAGCCACAAACTCCGTCTGGGCGCAATCAAAAGATTAAAAAATCGGCAAATATTTTAGGGTCTGTTGATCTTTGTTTATAATTTGAGCTATAGACTATTTTTCGCCACTCTTTTTGCAAATAAATAAGGCAAAAGTTGTGAAGTTTAGTGATTCTAAACGAACGACTTTTAACGCCGCTGTAGTAGCGAAAAGTAATGGCGAAAAAGAGTCATAGTCCTACGGATTGTGTTTAAAATGAGCACACTCGTCGTTGTAATCCTCATCAATAGTCCCGCTATTGATTTCGGCTTACGCCTAGATTGTGCTCATTTTAAACGACAACTCAAAATATAAACAAAGATCAACAGACCCTAGGTTTTAAAAATAAAAATGTGGTATCAATTGTGTGGCATTTATAGCAAATATTTTCCGAAGTTTAAATAGCTAATCCGGATCTTTGCTGATATTCTGCTGAGAATTGCTGATCTTTTGCGAAGAAGCGATTAAAATGTATGAATTTTGTTAGCATTAAGGTAAAAGGGAGTTATAGCGCGTGCCGGTGCGGGGAGTAAACAACGCTAGAGATTTTTTGAGATATGCGATGACGCTGAGTTTATCGCTTGTTTTGGCATTTGTTTTGCTGAGTTATCCTGAATCCAGCTATGCCAACCAGCAGGATCTGTCTAAAATTCAACAGCAAATTAAACAGCAGCAACAACAGCTTGCACAGCAGCGCCAAGAGCAAAACCGCTTGCAACAAGAATTGAAAAAACAAGAAAATAGTATCAATAATGTCTTGGGCGAACTACGTAAAACTGAGCAGGATCTTGGTAGCCTACGGCAAAATATCCGCGAAACAGACAAACAAATTGCCCACTTAGAAAAACAACTGGCAACACAAAAGCAGAAATTGGCGGAGCAGTTGGATTCAGCCTATCGGGCGGGTTTGAATCCGTCGGTTATTGAAAAAATGCTGTCAGAAAAAGCGCAAGAAAGCGATCGGATGTATGCCTATTATCAACAATTTAACCGCACTCGTAGTGAGCTGATCGAATCTATCAAACAAACTCAAGCCAGTCTGGAAAAGCAAAAAGCCGAAGCGCAACAGCAGCAGAAACAGCAGCAAGCGATCCTGAATAAGCAGAAACAGTCGCAATCTTCGCTGCAAAAAACGCAGAATGAACGCAAATCAACTTTGACCAAACTGGATCGGTCGATTAAGCAAGGCGAAAACCGCTTGGAAGTGCTGAAAGAAAATGAAAACAGTCTGAAGCGCTCTATCGCACAGGCAGAACAACGGGCGAGGCAGCGTGAACAGCAAGAGCTTGCCGCTTATCAGAAGAAAAAAGCTGAACAAGAGAAAAAGAGTGATAAGCCGTATCAACCGACTGAAACAGAGAAACAGCTAACCCGTAAAACCAGCGGTTTAGGCGCTGGCAAAAAGCAGTATGCCTTACCGACCAGCGGCAGTATTGCCAACCGTTTTGGCTCGGTACAAATGGGCGAATTGCGCTGGAAAGGTATTGTAATCAACAGCAGCAACGGTGCAGCGGTGCAAGCGATCGCCGATGGGCGGGTGATTTTAGCCGATTGGCTGCAAGGTTACGGCTTAATGGTGGTGGTCGATCATGGCGCCGGTGATATGAGCTTGTATGGCTACAACCAGCGCTTGAGCGTACAAAACGGACAGTTCGTCAAGCGCGGTCAGAAAATTGCCGAAGTCGGCAGCAGCGGCGGACAAGGTAAATCCTCACTCTATTTCGAAATCCGCCGCAAAGGCAACCCAGTCAATCCGCTAAATTGGGTGAAGTGATGGCAAGATTACAAGATAGCCAACAAAATTTTTACGATAAGATTGCCCAGATTTTGCAATCTGCACGCACCCGAATCGTCCAGAGTGTGAATAGCACTATGGTGGCGACTTATTTTGAGATTGGCCGCTTGATTGTTGAGGAAGAGCTGAAAGGAAAACAGCGGGCTGAATACGGTAAAAAAATGATACAGGCGCTATCACAGCGGCTGACAGCAGAATTTGGTAAGGGATTTTCAAAAGATAATCTCAATAATATGCGTAAATTTTATACTATTTATCGTAGCCAAATTGACGAGACACTGTCTAGCCAATTTGTTGTTGGCACAGTCTCTGAACAATTCGACTTGAGTTGGTCTCATTATCTGAAATTAATGCGTATTCAAGATAATGATGAACGGCGCTTCTACGAAATTGAGTCTGCCAAAAATCATTGGAGTTTGCGTGAATTACAACGACAATATGATACCGCACTTTATACACGTTTGAGGTTGAGCAGAAATAAATCGGAAGTGCTGGCTCTATCAAAACAGGGACTGCGTATTGAAAAGGCGCAAGATCTTATCAAAGATCCGTATATTTTAGAATTTATCGGTTTACCGGAAAGTGCGGTTTATTCCGAGAGTGATTTAGAGCAACGGCTGATTGATAAGTTAGAACATTTTTTATTAGAGCTTGGCACCGGATTTACCTTTGTTGCTCGCCAAAAACGAATCACGTTTGATGAAAAACATTTTCGTATTGATTTGGTTTTTTATAATCGTTTATTAAAAGCATTTGTCTTAATCGATCTGAAAAATGGTGAACTAAAACATCAAGATATTGGACAGATGCAGATGTATGTCAATTATTATGACAGGGAAATTCGTTTGGCGGATGAAAATAAAACGATCGGTTTGATATTATGCCAAGATAAAAGCGAAGCGGTGGTGCGTTATACCCTACCGGAAAATAATGAGCAAATTTTTGCCAGCCAATATCAAACAGTGCTACCAAGCAAAGAAAAATTAATTGCGCTATTACAAGAGAAAGAAGATTAAATTTTATTTATGTTAAAAAGGGTATCTCAAACCGCACTTTGTTGTTTTCTACTGCTGTCAGGCAGCGGTTTTGCGGCACGTTTGGCGATTGTGATCGACGATATCGGTTATCGTGCCGACGATCAGAAAATTTATAACCTGCCTAAAGAGATTTCGGTGGCGATTATTCCGTCGGCACCGAATGCGATGGCACGAGCGAAACAGGCAAAGCAACAAGGGCGCGATATTTTGATTCACCAGCCGATGCAGCCGAAAGCCAAGATGAAACTGGAAAAAGAAGGCCTGCTGCTTGGAATGTCCGCTGAACAGGTGGCAAACAATATTGAGTATGCACGGCAAAAAGTGCCGTATGCCATTGGTTTGAACAACCACATGGGTAGCGCTGCTACCGCTGACCGCACGTTGATGACTCATTTAATGCAGCAGTTGCAACGGCACAAACTGTTTTTCCTCGACAGCCGCACCATTGGCAGCAGTGTGGCGACTAAAGTAGCACGAGAAAATGGCGTAGTGGCGTTGGATCGGCATATTTTCTTGGACGACAGCGACGACTACGCCGATGTGCAGCGCCAGTTTAATTTATCGCTGCAATATGCCCGCAAACACGGCACCGCCATTGTGATCGGACACCCACGCAAAAATACGATTCGAGTCCTACAGCAGGGCATTGCCAGTCTGCCGCAAGATATTCAGCTGGTCGGCATGGGCAGCTTATGGCGCAATGAGAAAGTGATTCCGCCGAAACCGTTTATTTTGCTGTTTAACGATTTACCGGCTTCGACCTCGGTTGCGCCTTTTATCAAGTATCCGCTGTTGCGTGGTGTGCCTGAATAAGACGTTGCTGAGCTATGGACACGGGTTGCTGATCTCTGCGTGCACCGCATTGATTTGTGCCAATGTCTCTTCGCTTAACCGCACGTTGATGCTGGCAATGTTTTCGGCAAGCTGTTCGAGGTTGGTGGCGCCGATAATATTGCTGGCGACAAAGCGTTGTTGGTTAATAAATGCGAGTGAAAGTGCGGTCAGGCTGATGCCGGCTTGTTCCGCAATCGCCGCATAACGTTCCACTGCTTCAAAGGCTTTTGGTTTGTTGTAGCGTTTAAAGCGTTCAAACAGGGTTAAACGTGCGCTTGGTGGCCATGGCTGAGTGCGGTATTTGCCGCTCAACATGCCGAATGCCAACGGTGAATACGCCAGCAAACCGACCTGTTCACGCAATGAAATTTCACTGAGACCGACTTCGTAGCTGCGGTTCAGCAAATTATACGGATTTTGCACCGACATCACTTGCGGTAAGGCGTGTGCTTTGTGCAGTCGCAAGCACTCCATCACGCCCCACGGGGTTTCATTCGACAAGCCAAAATAACGGATTTTGCCTTGCTGTTGCAGGGTTTGCAGTGCTTCTAAGCTCTCTTGCAATGGTGTGATATCCTCTGCTTCATCCAGTGCACTCAGCCCTAGTTGTCCGAAATAATTCACCTGCCGTTCCGGCCAGTGCAGTTGATACAGATCCAAATAGTCGGTTTGCAGCCGTTGCAGACTGGCATCACAGGCGGCGAAGATTTGTTGTTTGCTGAAGCGCGAACCGCCGCGGATATAGTGCTGATTATCATTGCCACGTGAAGGGCCTGCGATTTTGCTGGCAAGAATCAAATTCTGGCGCGGCTGTTTTACTAACCAACTGCCGATAAATTGCTCGGTTTTGCCATAGGTGCTGTGATTCGCCGGCACCGGATACATTTCGGCGGTATCAATAAAATTGACACCTTGCGATACGGCATAATTCAGTTGCTGGTGGGCATCCGCCTCGCTGTTTTGTTCGCCAAAGGTCATCGTGCCCAAACAGATTGCACTGACTTGCAGATCGCTGTTGCCTAATTGTCGATATTGCATTTTGCTTTCCTTACTTTGTTTTTTACTGAATAACCACCAAACTATAACAAATCTGTTTTACTTTTGTTGTGCTTTTTGCAGTGCAATGGCAAGTGCCGGGGCAGCGGAGCTGCCGTGGTTGGTGTTGGCAATCAAGATAAAGCGGCTATTGATACCGTCTCGTTGCAAAATAGTATTCAATTGTTCAACAGTCAGTCCTTTGCGGCGCTGTAAAATCCGTGCTCGTCGTGTCGGGTCTCGCTGCGGGTCGGCATTCGGATTTTGTTCGTATTCGCTTAAGGTTAGTGTCACTGATCTGGGTTTAGTTAGAAAAACAGCGGGTTTCTGTTGCAAAAGCGCTCCATCTCCCCACCAAAGTGATGGACTGGCGAGAACATACTCATCAAAGCGCTGTGGTTGCTGAAACAGGCTAAACAGCCCGAACAAACCGCCAAACGAATGTCCGAAAAAGATTTGCTTCATCGGCGTGGCAGTATTGTGGCTAACTTGCGTTATAAAGTGCGGTTGCAGTTCATCGCTGAAAAAACGTAAAAAGTCTGCGGCGCCGCCACCTTGTTGAAATTCGGCTCCGCTCGTGGCAAAGGTGTAATCTCTGGTGCGTTCGGCAACGGCGTAAGCCTCCGTGGTCGGATAGCCGACGGCGATAATGGTCGGTAGCGGCAGGGTGGGGTCAATCATTTGCAATGCCAGCGGAAAATGGGCATTGCCGTCGAGCAGATATAAAATTTTAGCGCTCTTGTGCTGTTTTGGTGTGGCGATAAACAGGCGGTAGTGTTTTCCTTCAAAAGTGCGGTCTTGCGTGCTGAGGGTGAATAGTGTCTGTAGATTTTGAACCGCACTTTTGTTGTTGCTGTGTGCGGTTGGCGTGGTTTGGGGGGACGTTGTGGTCATGTTGCAACCTGTTATGCCAAAAAGGATTAAACAAAGATAAAACAGTTTTTTCATATGGTTAAACACTCAAATGAAGTTATTGTGCAAGTTTTAATAAATCGTAAAAAATAATAATAACAATTATCATTGACTTAAATCAAATAATTCCTTTATGATATTTTTATTAATTTAGTCGGAAAAGTGATTTTTTACATTTCGCTTTGTACAAATTTTTTAAATAAAATCAAGCCTAAGGAACCTTAATTATGCTATTTGTTAAAAATAAAATTACTGTTGCTATTTTGTTGGTCTCTAGCTCGTTAGTGTATGCTGATCAGCAGTTGGAACAAATTAATGTGACTGCTGAACAACAGCTTAAACAATCTTTAGGAGTGAGTAAGCTGTCAGCGGAACAGATCAGCAAAAGTGCGGTGACCAATGATATCTCGGAACTGGTGCGCAAAATGCCCGGTGTTAATTTGACCGGCAATACCGCGACTGGACAGCGTGGTAATAACCGCCAGATTGATATTCGTGGTATGGGACCGGAAAATACCCTGATTTTAATTGATGGCAAGCCGGTGAGTTCGCGTAACTCGGTGCGTTACAGCTGGCGTGGACAGCGAGATACCCGTGGCGATTCCAATTGGGTGCCGGCAGAGGAGATCGAATCAATCGAAGTGTTGCGTGGTCCGGCAGCCGCACGTTATGGTTCTGGCGCGGCAGGTGGGGTGGTGAATATTACGACCAAAAAAATCAGTGAAAAATTAAGCGGCGCTTTGACTTATTACACTAACCAGCCTTTCGATCGCAAAGAAGGTGCCACTCATCGGGTTGGTTTCAACCTGAACGGACCACTGGCAGATGATGTATTGTCGTTTCGTCTATACGGTAGTGCCAACAAAACCGATGCCGATGCACAGGATATCAATACGTTGCAAAACGGCTCGAATGCGGCAGGTAGAGAGGGCGTGCGTAACCGTGATATTGCCGGACGGCTTGCTTGGAAAATCAACCCGCAACAGTTGGTTACCGTCGATGCCTCCTATAGCCGTCAAGGTAATATTTATGCTGGTGACACCCAGCATAACAACCCGACGGAATTAACTGAAAATTTATACGGTAGCGAAACCAACCGCATGTATCGTCGCAACTACTCGATTATGCACCAAGGTGATTGGTCTTGGGGAACCAGCAAATTGACCGGCAGTTATGAGTACACCACCAATAGCCGCTTGTTAGAAGGGTTAGCCGGTGGTCCAGAAGGGCGGATTAGCGAGTTAAGTTATGATGACAGTAAACTAAAAAATTCCCGTTTGGCAGGTGAAATCAGCGTGCCGTTTGAATGGGGCGTGCCGCAAGTGGTTACGTTTGGTGCTGAATTTAATCACGACAGCTTGCAAGATCCGGCATCAATGCGGCAAACGTTTGCCGATCGTGCGATTTTTGTTGGCTTGGAAAATTTGGATAAAGGCAAAACGGCGCAAGACAATTTCTCCGCATTTGTGGAAAATAATCTGTTGTTGAGTGACAAAATCAATTTAATTCCGGCGGTACGCTTTGACCGCAATAGCCGTTCTGGTAGCAAAGTGAGTCCGGGCTTGAATGCGTTTTATCACTTGAATGATAATTGGACGCTGAAAGGCGGGGTGGCGCAGGCGTATAAAGCACCGAATTTATATCAAAGCACGCCGGGATATTTGTTGTTTACCCGTGGCAACGGTTGCCCGATTGGTAATGCGACCCAGTGTTATTTGATGGGGAATGACAATTTAAAACCGGAAACCAGTATCAACAAAGAGCTGGGCGTGGAATATAATTTGCGTGATTGGAGCGCTTCTTTTGCGTGGTTCCGCAATGATTACCGTCATAAAATTGCAGCCGGCAAGGAGTTTGTGCAAAGTGTCAACGGTTATCAATTGCTGGAATGGACAAACGTTCCAAGAGCGGTGGTTGAAGGTTTGGAGGGCAGTTTCACTGTGCCGCTCACGGAAGATTTGAAATGGAGCAACAACTTCACTTATATGCTGCAAAGCAAGGATAAATCGACTGGCAATCCGTTGTCGATTATCCCGAAATATACCATCAACACCTTCCTTGATTGGCAGATCACACCACAATGGGATACACAATTGAGCGCTACGTTTTATGGACGGCAAAAACCACGCCAATATGCGGAAAATCGCACTGAAGCCGGTATGAATACTACTGGGGATATTTTGGATACCAGCACCGCAATTGGTAGCTATACACTGGTTGGCTTGAACACCGGTTATAAAATCAACAAAAATATTGATGTGCGGCTTGGGATCAATAATATCTTTAACAAAAAACTGTATCGCAGTGGCGCCGGTGCTGCAACTTACAATGAAAGCGGCACAGCAGTTTACGGCAAGTTAAGTGTGAGTTTTTAGCAGCACTGAAAGTATGAAAAAGGCGGAATGTTCCGCCTTTTTCTGTTAATGCCAGCTGGGTTATTTTTCGCTGTTGACCGCACTTTGTTCCGTTTGCGTTGCTGTGCGTTGCGGATCGCTCGGTTTACGGCGTTTACCAATATTTTTGCTGTCGCGGTGGCGCACTTTGACTTTTTTCTTCTCTTGTTGTTTTTCGGCTTTTTTCTCTTTTAAACGGGCTTTCTGTTTTTTACTGACACTTTTTTGATCGCCGTCTTTAGGTGGATTGGTGCGAGGTTCCAGCCCCTCGACAATGCGGGATTTTAACGCTTCGTTGGTGTAGCGGCGGATTTTGCCTAATAGTTTATAATCGTGTCCTTCCACCAATGAAATTGCATTGCCTTTTTTACCGGCACGGGCGGTGCGTCCGATTCGGTGCAGATAGGTATCGGCACTGTACGGCAGATCGTAGTTGAAAATGTGGCTGATATCCTCAATGTCGATGCCGCGTGCAGCCACGTCGGTCGCCACTAAAATCGTCACCACACCGTTTTTCAGTTTATCAATCGCATTGTTGCGCTGGGTTTGCGCCATTTCCCCTTCCAAATAGGTGCTGCGAATCCCACGTTTGCGTAGGTTCTCCGACAGTTCGCGCACGTCTTCACGTTTGCGTACGAATACAATGCCACGTTCAACTTCTTCGTTTTCAATCAGGCGTGCCAACAATTTGAATTTATGCTCTTTGCTGTCGGCATGGTACATCCATTGTTGGATTTTTTTGCGCTCACGGCGGCTCGGATCGGCGTCAATTTGTACCGGTTCATTCAAAATCCGCTCGGCAAAATCGAGCAACAGCTCGCCCTCTAAAGTAGCGGAAAATAGCAGGGTTTGGCGGCGCCAGCGGGTTTCGGCAGAAATGGTTTCGGCATCTTGTCCGAAGCCCATTTGCAGCATGCGATCCGCTTCGTCGAAAATTAGGATTTCCACCGCGCGGCAATCAAAATTTTCTTCTTTGATGTATTGCAGCAGCCGTCCCGGTGTAGCGACTACAATATCTTGATTCTTATTGAAAATTTCGCCGTGATTTTGATAAGCCACACCGCCGGTGATGGTGGCGATGCTGAGTTTAGTATATTTCGCTAACTCTTTGGCTTGCTCCGACACTTGCATTGCCAATTCACGGGTCGGGGTCAGCACCAACACACGAGGGGCGCCCGGTTTGCGGCGAGGGAAATCCAACAGATGCTGAATCGCCGGCAGTAAAAATGCCGCCGTTTTGCCGGTGCCGGTCGGGGCAGAGCCGAGAATATCACGTGCTTCCAAAGCGTGCGGAATCACTTCCGCTTGAATCGCCATCGGGCGCGAGTAGTTTTTATCGCGCAGGGCTTTCAGCAGTTCGGGTGCTAAATCAAATTCTTCAAAGTGTTGTGCTGTTGTCATAAATTACCTCAATCTTTTTGTGAGCTGATTATAGCCTGTTTTACTTCAGCCGTCTTAAATTTGTCTGTGGTAGAATTGTCCTTTATATTTTTTCTCATTTATCAACAAGGATCTTCGATGTCGGTATTTCGATTTAAACAATTTGCTGTTGCACATGATCGTTGTGCGATGAAAGTTGGTACTGACAGCATTTTGCTGGGGGCATGGGCGGAGATTGTCCAAGTGCGGTCGTTGTTGGATATCGGTTGTGGCAGTGGTTTGTTGGCATTGATGTTGGCGCAACGGTTGGCGCAGCAGGGTGAGGATTATCATATCACAGCCTTGGAAATCGACTCGGTGGCGGCACGGCAGGCAGCGCAAAATGTACGGCAATCAATGTGGGCGCCGCGAATAGAAGTGATTAATCATGATCTTTTTGATTATGTAAGACAGGTCAAACCGCACTTTGATCTGATTATTGCTAATCCGCCGTATTTTCATAGTGGTGTGGAATGTCGTGATTCGCAACGGCAGACGGCGCGTTATATTGCGCAACAAGGACATCTGGCTTGGTTGTTGGCGGCGCAGGGCATGTTAAATCCCCGTGGTAAAATAGCGTGGGTGTTGCCATATGACATGGCACGGAGTTTACAACAACAATTGTCGAAAACCGCACTTTATTGTGCCAAATGGGTTGACGTTATCACCAAGCAGGGCAAAGCGCCGCAGCGGGTTTTACTGGAGTTTAGATTGTTACCTGAAAGTGCGGTTAAGCCGCAAACAGAACGCAGTGAAATCATGATTTATCAGGCGGATAATCAATATCATCCTGATTTTATTAACTTAACCAACGCATTTTATCTAAAATTCTGATACCGCACTTTGCTTTTGCTTACACGGGCAAAGTGCGGTCAACTGTGTGAAGCCTAAATCCAATTTTCTAATTTAAGCGTCGTAACTCGTTGAAACTCTTTGGTGTTGTTAGTGATCAGCGTGCAGTCGAGCGCCAGCGCTTGTGCGGCAATCAGCATATCTAAACTGCCGATCAGTTGTCCACTCTTTTCCAGATTATGCCGCAGTTGTGCGTAATGCCAGATGGCTGATTCTCCCAACGGTATAATGTCCAGTGGTGTCAGGAATTTTTGCAGTGCAATTTTATTTTTTTGCGAGCCTGATTTTTCAACTCCAAACGCCAATTCAGCAGCGGTAATGCTGGATATACAAAGCTCACCTAGACGATAGGTGTTAAATTTTTCAAATACTTGTGGCGGTTTATGGTTGATAATGTAGATACAGATATTGGTATCGAGCATGTACATCAGAGCAATTCCTCTCGCACGGTTGCCGTTTGCTCGGCACGCGTTATTTCAAAATCAGTTTCAAATTCGTCGAGCGCTTCTGCTATCATCTGCCAAGGATTGTCTAACGGCAATAATAAAACACCATTACCGAAATGTTTAATACTGACTTCATCGCCGTCGAAGCGATATTTTTTCGGCAGACGAACCGCCTGGCTGCGACCGGTGGTAAAAATTTTTGCGGTTTCCATTGTATATCTCTCCTTCTGATAGCTATCGATAGTATATATCATATAGTGCGGAAAACAAGCGATGATGAAGCGATGGCAAATGGAATGAGGGTACCGCACTTTGCTTTCCTTAAACGGGCAAAGTGCGGTCTTGAATTAGCGTTGAACTCGGTTTTGTTTGGCGAGCTTGGTCCAGTTGTAATAGCCGTATAACGAGTTGAGCAAATAGGCGGAGTACATCAGGTACATCGCAGTGGTGTCTGCCCACAGGATAATCGAGAGAATGTTGATGATGATCCAGAAGTTCCATTGCTCACGATAGCGCAGGAGCATAAGTATTTGTGCCACCACGACCATGACAGTGGTGACACCGTCCAGTCCGATGGAGTTGCCGTCGGTGGTTTTTAGAAATCCGATAAACAATGCTGAGCCGACCACTATGCAGAACAGTGTGATTAACCAGCCCTGAAAACTCAAGGTTTTCGCCAGCACACTGTCGTTGTTGTCGTTATTGCTCATGTTGGCTTTCCAAAGGAAATAGCCGATAAATTGCGATGGGATATACACATAAAGTGCGGTGCTCATTTCGCCATAAAATTTGTTGTCCCATGATACGTAGAAATAGGTGTAGGCAAAAATCAGCCCGAAGAAATAGTTACTGATTTTTCCTTTACTGACAAATACCACACACAACAAACCGCTGATGCCGGAAATCACCGCCAGTAGTGATTCCGGTTGATAAATATATACGCCGATTTGCAGTGCCAGAAACAGAAAAATCCAGGCGGCTTCAAATTTTGTCCAACCGGAAAACAGTTCGTTTTTGACGAGTGTCAGGTAGTTCATAAATAATCCTTTACATTAACAGACCCTATTGAAAGTTGTTGAATTATAGCTCACCTCTTTTGTAAATCGCCAGTTGAAAAGCGAATTAATCGCCATTGTTGACGTTCATTTTAATAGTTTAATATTTTTTAGCGAAAAAGGTTAAACTAGGCACTGAGTTTCATCTATAATCAGCGCCTTTTTAGTTTGATGAGAGTAAACAGTTAGAGAAAAGATATGACGGCATTTGTAATCGGGCAACGCTGGCTCAGCGAAAGTGAAAACGGATTAGGTTTAGGAATGGTGGTCGGCGTGGATCAACGCACGGTGACATTGTTGTTTCCTGCCGCAGAGGAGCAGCGTGTGTATGCCTTTGCCTCTGCGCCGCTGATTCGGGTGCAGTTTAATCCGGGAGATAGCGTTAAGCACCATCAAGGGTGGCAGTTGCAAGTAGCGGAAGTGCATGAGCAGCAAGGGGTGCTGAGCTATCAGGGGGTGCGCTTGGATAACGGCGAAAGTGCGGTGCTGCGTGAAATGGAACTGGATCACAAAATTTCGTTCAGCAAGCCGCAGGATCGTCTGTTTGCGGCGCAAATCGATCGCAACGAACATTTTAATCTGCGTTATCAAGCGTTAGCACACCAACAAGCACAGTTTCAATCGCCGCTGCGCGGGCTGCGTGGCATTCGCGCTGGGTTGATCCCACACCAACTGCATATCGCCACCGAGGTTGGACATCGGATTGCGCCGCGCGTACTGTTGGCGGACGAAGTCGGTTTAGGCAAAACCATTGAAGCCGGTATGATTTTGCAACAACAACGCTTCAGCGGCAAAGCCGAACGTGTGTTGATTATCGTGCCGGAAAGTTTACAGCACCAATGGCTGGTCGAGATGTTACGCCGTTTTAATCTGCCTTTTTCGCTGTTTGACGAAGCACGCAGTCAGGATTTTGACGCTACCAATAGAGAAAGTGCGGTCGGCGATGAGGTAGAGAATCCGTTTGATACTGAAGCCTTGGTGATCTGCTCGCTGGATTGGCTGGTACAGCAGCCGAGCCGTGCCACCCAACTCGGCGCCAGCCAATGGGATATGCTGATTGTTGATGAGGCGCACCACTTGCAATGGAATGAAAGCCAGCCTAGCGCTGAATATCAACTGATCGAAACGCTGGCACAACAAATTCCGTCGGTGCTGCTGTTGACCGCGACGCCGGAACAGTTGGGGCAAGAGAGCCATTTTGCACGCTTGAAGCTGCTGGATCCGGAGCGTTTTTATGATTATGCGGCGTTTATCGAAGAACAACAGCAGTATCAGCCGGTGGCTGATGCGGTCAATACGTTACTAAATCACGCCGTATTAAGTGCGGTCGAGCAAAACAGCATTGCTGATCTGTTATCCGAGCAAGACATTGAGCCGCTATTTAAAATTATCAACGGCGAGCAATCCTCAACGGAGCAACAAACGGCGGCGCGGCAAGAGCTAATCCGTAGCTTAATTGACCGTCATGGCACCAGCCGAGTGCTGTTTCGCAATACTCGTCAAGCGGTGAAAGGCTTTCCAAACCGCACTTTGCACCAGATTAAACTGGCATTGCCAAAACAGTATCAAAATGCGCTCAAGGTGTGGCAGATGTTGGGCGAGAATGTCGCCGACGACGTGTTGTTTTATCCGGAAATGCTGTTCCAAAAACTGAATCCGAGCGCAGTATGGTGGGATTTTGACCCGCGAATCGAGTGGCTGATCACCTTCCTGAAAAATCACCGTGCTGAAAAAATTTTGCTGATCTGTCAACATGCGAATACCGCGATTCAGTTGGAACAAATTTTGCGTGAAAAAGAGGGAATTCGTGCGGCAGTGTTCCATGAAAAAATGAGCATTATTGAGCGTGACAAAGCCGCCGCCTATTTTGCGCAGCACGAAGACGGCGCACAAATTTTGCTCAGTTCGACCATCGGTTCAGAGGGGCGCAACTTCCAGTTCGCTTCCAATTTGGTGTTGTTCAATCTGCCGACCAATCCTGATCTGTTGGAACAGTGTATCGGGCGCTTGGATCGCATCGGGCAGCAGCACGATATTCAAATCTATGTGCCGTTTTTTGCCGACAGCAGCCAGCAGTTATTGGCGCAGTGGTATCACGACGGTTTGAACGCATTTGAAGAAACCTGCCCGATGGGTGCAGCAATTTTTGCACAACACAAAGTGCGGTTGCAGACATTTTTAACCGAAACGACTGACAGCGACGATTTCGCTCAATTTGTCAAGGTGACCCGCCAGCAACGGGAACAACTGAAATACCAACTGGAACAAGGGCGCGATCGCCTGTTGGAGCTGAATTCCAACGGCGGCGAGCAGGCGCAGCAGCTGGCTGCCGATATTGCGAATGACGATGCGGCTACCGATTTGATTCAATTCAGCTTAAATCTGTTTGATATTATCGGCTTGGAACAGGAAGATTTGGGCGAGAAAAGCATTGTGATCCAGCCGACCGGACATATGTTGGTGCCGGATTTCCCTGGTCTGAAAGAGGACGGCAGCACGGTCACCTTTGATCGCCAGTTGGCGCTTGCCCGGGAAGAATTGGAATTTCTGACTTGGGATCATCCGATGATCCGTAACGGTATTGATTTGATCACGGCGGGTGATATCGGCAAAAGTGCGGTTGCGGTGCTGGTCAACAAAGGGCTGCCGGCAGGAACCTTGCTGTTGGAGTTGATTTATGTGGTGGAAGTACAAGCACCGCCGGCGTTGCAGTTGAATCGTTTTCTGCCACCGACACCGATTCGCCTGCTACTTGACAACAAAGGCAATGATCTGGCGGAGCAAGTGGCATTTGCCGCATTGCAAAGACAGTTGAAGCCAATGGGCAAAAATATTGCCAATAAAATTGTAAAAATGACCCGAAGTGCGGTAGAACAAGGCTTGCAGCAAGGCGAAAAACTGATTGTGGCAAAAGCGCAGCGTTTGATTGACGAAGCAAAAATGAGCGCCGAACAACAATTAAACAGCGAATATCAGCGCCTGACCGCACTGCAAGCAGTGAATAAAAATATCCGCCAAGACGAAGTTATCGCACTGGAACAACTGCAACAGCAGTCGTTACAACAGCTGCAACAAGCCACTTGGCGCTTGGACAGCTTGCGGTTGATTGTCAGTAACAAGGAATAGCGAGAAGGAAACAGCATGGCACTGATTCATTACGATCCGCCGAGCGAGCCTTGGCTGGAGATTGTTTATCAAGATAATTATCTAGCGGCGATCAATAAGCCGAGCGGCTTGCTGTCGGTGCCGGGCAATCGTCCGGAATATCTCGACAGCGCCACTACTCGGGTGCGGCAAAAGTTCGGCTTTGCCGAAGCAGTACACCGTTTGGACATGGCGACCAGCGGCATTATTCTGTTTGCATTAAGCAAAAAAGCCGAACAGGAACTGAAACGCCAGTTTCGTGATCGTGAAACCAAAAAGCACTATCAGGCGTTAGTGTGGGGGCACCCTGAATCCGATGATGGATTTATCAACCTGCCGCTGATTTGCGATTGGGAAAACCGCCCGCGTCAGAAAATTTGTTATCAAAACGGCAAAAGAGCGGTCACCCATTACCAAGTGCTGCAACGCTATCCAAACAACACCGCCCGTGTGCGTCTGACCCCGATTACCGGACGTTCGCACCAACTGCGGGTGCATATGTTGGCGCTCGGACACCCGATTCTGGGCGACAAATTCTACGCCCACCCTGCCGCCAAAGCCCTTGCGCCACGGTTGTGTTTGCACGCTGAATCCTTGACCGTGACCCACCCGATCAGCGGCGAGCCGATAACCTTTGCGGTTGAAGCTGAGTTTTAGTTCCGCAAAGCGGGTAAAATTAGCTGAAATTATACTCAACTTGTATAATTATATATTGTGAGTATAATTTAGTATAATTTTATCCAGTCGGGGGATTTATGCTGATTCGAGATCCACTTTATTTTCACCGCACCACATTGGCGGAAACGCTGTTAGCCAACTTTAAATCGGGTATTTTTCATGCACTTACGCTTTTTGCACCGCGCCGAATGGGAAAAACTCAGTTTTTGCTGAATGATGTCGCCCCGCTAGCAGAGACGCAAGGTTTCAGCGTGTTTTATCACAGTTTTATGGACAGCGATAATGACTTTCGTGCTGCTCTACAACTGTTTTCTGAAAATAAAAACAATAAGGTGAAAGGTTGGTTTTCTCAAATCAAAGGCATCTCGATTGCTGGTAGTGGCGTTGAGCTAAACAAGCAAACGGAAGCTGAGCCGATCAGTCAAATTATCGCTCGTTTGGCAGATGAGAAAAAACCGACTTTATTACTACTCGATGAAATTCAAGAATTGGCGCGCGGTGTGAATAATAGCAATGTGGTCGGTTCGTTACGAACAGGGCTGGATTTATATCGCGATAAAATTAAAGTGATTTTTACCGGCTCATCTACCAATGATTTGCGCGCGATGTTTAATAACGGCAAAGCCCCGTTTTTTCACTTTTCGCATCAAATTGATTTTCCGCCGTTGGGGCGTGATTTTTCCGAGTTTTTAGCGGATATTTACCAGCAGAGAACAGAAGCATTCATCGACAAAACCGCACTTTATCAAACTTTTCTACGTCTGAACCAAACGCCAATGTACTTGCGTCAGATTATTGAACGAATGATTATTAACCCTGCATTAACGCTTGAACAAGCCACTGAAATTCAGCTGACTCAAAGCGGCACCGGTGCCGATTACCACAAAGTGTGGCAAGAATTGACGGCATTGGATCAGCAGTTATTGTTGGCAGTAGCTCAGGGGGAAACCGCACTTTATAGCGAACGTAACCGACATGAACTTGCAAGTAGATTAGGCGTGGCAGAGGTGAAAACCTCATCGATTCAGGGCAGCGTACGTAAGTTAGAAAATCGTGAATTGCTGACCAGAGATACTAAAAATAAGCAGTCTATCAATGAAAGTGCATTTAAAACATGGATTTTAGATCAATCGGTTAGTCAAAATTAGCTAAAATTATACTTGGATCGTATAATTATACTTTCTTCGTATAATTTTCGCTAAAATCAAATAAAAGTGCGGTTTTGCTTGAAGCAACCGCACTTTCGCTGAAAAAACCATTTCCCTTACCTGAAATCCTGTTATAATTATGCTGTATAAATAAACAGTATTCAGCAGGCAAATATGGAATTTTCAGAACTTTTAGACGGTTTAAACGACAAACAGCGGCAGGCGGTGGCGGCGCCGTTGGGCAATTATCTGGTGCTTGCCGGAGCGGGCAGTGGCAAAACTCGGGTGCTGACGCATCGGATTGCCTGGTTGGTCGGGGTAGAAAATGTGCCGGAGTCGCATATTCTGGCGGTGACGTTTACCAACAAAGCCGCTGCCGAAATGCGTCAGCGGATCACCGCTACCTTGCAGCGTGATAACGCCCAATCGCTATTTGGCATGTGGATCGGCACGTTTCACAGCATTGCCAACCGTTTGTTACGCGCTCATTATCCTGATGCCAATCTGCCGCAAGATTTTCAGATTTTGGATTCGGAAGACCAAGTACGGTTGCTGAAACGCTTGCTGAAATTGCACAACTACGACGAAAAAAACTTTCCGCCGAAACAAGCTTGTTGGTACATTAATAATAAAAAAGACAACGGCTTGCGACCACACCAAATAGACGATCATGATGACCGCAGCGAGCGTGAGTGGATTCGGATTTACCAAATTTATCAAGACGCTTGCGATCGTGCCGGCTTGGTGGATTTTGCCGAAATGCTGCTCAGAGCCTATGAGCTGTGGCTGAAAAAGCCGCTGATTTTGCAACGTTATCAACAACGCTTTCAGCATATTTTGGTCGATGAATTTCAAGATACCAACAATATCCAATATGCGTGGATCAAACTGCTTGCCGGAGAGCACGGCAAAGTGATGATTGTCGGTGACGACGATCAGTCTATCTACGGCTGGCGTGGTGCAAAAATCGAAAATATTCAGCGCTTTTTGCAGGATTATCCCAATGCCGAAACCATTCGCTTGGAGCAGAATTACCGCTCAAGCGGCAATATCTTGCAAGCGGCAAACCAATTGATTGCCAATAACAGCGACCGCTTAGGCAAAAATTTGTGGACTGAAGGTGCGCAAGGCGAACCGGTCGGGATCTATTGTGCTTTTAATGAATTGGACGAGGCCCGTTTTGTGGTGTCGCAAATTCAGCAGTGGCAGGAAAAGGGCGGTCAATATAGCGATTGTGCGGTGTTGTATCGCAGCAATAGCCAATCGAGGGTGCTGGAAGAGGCGTTGCTGCAAGCGCAGATTCCATATCGCATTTACGGCGGAATGCGCTTTTTTGAACGGCAAGAGATCAAAGATGCGTTGGCATATCTGCGCTTGATTGCCAACCGCAATGACGATGCCGCTTTCGAGCGGGTGGTGAACACCCCGGCACGTGGCATTGGCGACCGCACTTTGGATACCTTGCGCCAGCTCACCAGAGAGCGGCAGATCACCTTGTGGCAAGCCACCAATTTGGCAATTCAGGAGAATAAACTGGCAGGGCGTGCCGCAACCTCCCTGTTACGCTTTATGGAATTGATCAACGCCCTAGAGCAGGACAGCAGCGAGATGCCGCTGTTTGGGCAGACCGATTTTGTGATTAAACATTCCGGTTTGTACCCAATGTATCAGCAGGAAAAAGGCGAAAAAGGCGAAGTACGGATCGAAAACTTGGAAGAACTGGTATCCGCCACCCGTGAGTTTATCAAGCCTGACGAAGCCGACGATATGAGCGATCTGACTGCTTTTCTCACCCACGCTTCATTGGAAGCCGGCGAAGGACAGGCGGATCGCCATCAGCCGAGTGTGGAAATGATGACCTTGCATTCCGCCAAAGGTCTGGAATTTCCACGAGTATTTCTTGTGGGGGTGGAGGAGGGGATTTTCCCCAGTCGCATGGCGTTGGAGGAGAGCGGTCGTTTGGAAGAGGAGCGGCGCTTGGCATATGTTGGTATCACCCGCGCTAAACAACAACTTACCATCAGCCATGCGGAAAGCCGCCGCTTATACGGCAAGGAAGAGCGGCATGTGGTTTCACGTTTTGTCACGGAACTGCCACCGGAGTGTATCCGCGAAATCCGCCTACGTGGCACGGTCACCCGCACTTTTAGCCCGTCTTCGAATGCAAGTGCGGTCAGCCATTCGGGAATTAACCTACTCAACCAAAGCCAATGGAAAATGGGACAAAAAGTCAGCCACCCGAAATTCGGCAACGGCACGATTATCAACGTCGAAGGCAGCGACAACAATACCCGATTACAAATCGCCTTTCAAAATCAAGGGATTAAATGGCTAATTGCGCATTTAGCGAAGTTGGAGAAAATATAAATAAATATTGCGTAACAATGGTTTAAACGGTATAACTTTCCCCGAAAAATCGTATTGTATTAGATTATTTAAAATGTTTATTTGATGAATAAGATTCAAATTCCCTCGCCTGTTGCTCAAAGCGGCTGTTTTCATCACGCAGTAAACTTTCGGCTTGCAGACCCAGTTGGCGGCAGAGGTTGCTGACGCTGAACAGCAATTCTGCCAGCGGCTTGGCGGCGTGATCTTGATTGGCGGCGACCGCACTTTTGATTGCTGCCAGTTGTTGTTCGGCTTGCTCGAGGTTCTGCTCGACGGATTGGGTGGCAAAATCGAGTTTTTTCGCGCGTTTTTGCAATTTTTCGGCGCGCAGCAGTGCCGGCAGTGCATGCGGAACGTCGTCCAACAATGAAGTCTGTTGTTTATTCAAGCGCTCTTGTTGTTTTTTGCTTTCCCAATTGGTTAACGCTTCTGCGGCGCTGTCTGCCGATTTATCGCCGAAAACGTGTGGATGACGGTGGATCAGCTTGTTGCTTAAGGTTTCGACCACCGTATTAAAATCAAAATACTGATCTTCTTTTGCCAATTGGCTGAGAAATACTACTTGCAGCAACAGATCGCCCAGCTCCTCTTGCAGGGCACTGAAATCTTCGGTTTTTAACGCTTCGACTACTTCATAGCTCTCTTCCAATACGCAAGGAATCATCGTTTGATAAGTCTGTTCCAAATCCCACGGGCAGCCGCCTTGCGGATTACGCAGTTGCGCCATAATGTCGAGTAATTGTTGAATCGCAGCAGTCATTGGATTTCCTTATTTGAGACAAAAGTGCGGTTTTACTTTGAGTATAGCGTATCAGTATAACCCATGAAAAAACCGATTTCATTGCTGAAATCGGTTTTTTGTGTTGCTAGCTATTTCGTTAGGATCGCTTGCTTCGGGCGATTATTTTGAACCCGGAATGCTGAAACGTTTGTTGAAACGCTCTACGCGACCACCGGTGTCAACCACACGTTGTTTACCGGTGTAGAACGGGTGGCACACGCCACAGACGTCCAGATTGATATCGTGACCGGTTGTTGAACGGGTCTTGATGACATTACCGCAAGAACAAGTTGCCGTAATTTCTTTATATTCAGGATGGATACCTTTTTTCATGGAAAACCTCAGTTTGAAGCCATATCGCTATCGGGAGCGTGCCCGACACCATATGTAGTTAATAATATGCGCAATACGCAGGTGTTTTAAAGACGGCGGATTATACAGCATAACGTGCGGTTAAGCAATAGCCACCGAGTTTTTGTAACGGCAACGGTTTTATCGTCAGTGCGGTACATTAGGAAATCCGCTATAATGCGCTTTTTCCCAATCGGTGAGAGTATTATGCGTCTAGTCCGCGTTGCGTTGGCAATGCCTTTAATGCACTATTTCGACTATTTAATTGAATCTTCCGCTGCGCTAGGCATCGGCAGTCGTGTGGTGGTGCCGTTTGGGCGGCAAAAGCGGATTGCGATTGTGGTAGAATTTCCAGCGCAAAGTGATGTGGCGCCACAACAGCTGAAGCAAATTATCGGTGTATTAGATAAAACCTCAGTATTTAACGACGAATTGTATGCGCTGTTAAAGTGGTCGGCGGGCTACTATCAAACCGGATTAGGCGAAGTGTTGTTTCAGGCACTGCCGGTCAAGTTGCGCCAAGGAGAAACCGCGCAAAGTGCGGTTGAGTTGGTGTGGAAAATTTTGCCGCAGGGGAAAATCGCCTTGGCACAAGGAGAGTTAAAACGAGCAAAAAAACAGCAGCAAGCACTACAACAACTGGCTGAAGCCGATGAAAACGGCATTTTACAGCGAGAAGCGGAATTTAGTCGTGTGATTTATAAAGCATTGCTTGAAAAAAAATGGATTGCCGAGCAGCATTTGTTTGCCCAGCCTGAAGCTTGGCAAACCGCACTTCAACAACATAACTGGTTGAATCAGCAAGATAAACTGCGTTTGAATAAACAGCAGGCGCTGGCAGTTAGTGCCGTTTGTATCAGTCATGGTTTTCAATGTTGGCTGCTGGACGGTGTCACCGGTTCGGGCAAAACTGAGGTCTATCTGCATTTGATGGAACATGTGTTGCAGCAAGGCAAGCAGGTGTTGTTGTTGATTCCTGAAATCGGTTTGACACCGCAAATTGTGCGCCATGTAGAAAACCGTTTTAAGTTGCCGATCGATGTATTGCACTCTAATTTAACCGATTCTCAGCGGCTATTGGCGTGGCAACGCGCTAAGAATGGCGAAAGTGCGGTAGTGATCGGCACTCGGTCTGCGCTGTTTACCCAATTTCAAGATTTGGGTTTGATTATTTTAGACGAAGAACACGATTTATCTTATAAACAGCAGGATTCAGGTTGGCGCCATCATGCCCGAGATTTAGCGGTAATGCGGGCAAAAAACAACCATATTCCGCTGGTTTTAGGCAGTGCCACGCCGAGCTTGGAGAGTTTGGCAAATGTGGCTAGCGGTAAATATCGTCACTTGGTGCTGAATCAACGGGCGATGAACAGTGCAGTGCTGAACCATAAGCTGTTGGATCTTAAAAAACAACGGGTTGATCGTGGGCTTTCTGAACAGTTGATCGCGTTAATGCAACAGCATTTATCTAAAGGCAATCAGGTGTTATTATTCCTTAATCGGCGTGGATTTGCCCCAATTCTACTTTGCCATGAATGCGGTTGGATTGCACAATGTCAACAGTGCGATCGCCCTTTCACCTATCATAAAAAAAATAATATCTTAAGTTGTCATCATTGCGATCGAAAAACTAAAGTACCACAACAGTGTGCTGTGTGCGGTTCAACTCATTTGGTGACTTCCGGAATGGGAACCGAGCAGTTAGAAACGGTGCTGGCAGAAAAATTTCCAGATTACGGTATTGCCCGGATTGATCGCGACAGCACTGCACGTAAAGGTGCTTTGGAAGCCAGTTTGGCGCAAATAACAACTAAACAGAGCCGAATTCTGATCGGTACACAAATGCTAGCGAAAGGCCATCATTTTCCGGATGTGACCTTGGTGGCGATGGTGAATATTGACGGAGCGTTATTTTCACAAGATTTCCGCAGTGAAGAGCGATTGGCACAGTTGTATGTCCAAGTTGCAGGCCGCGCTGGGCGAGGAAGCAAAAGCGGTGAAGTCGTGCTGCAAACGCATTTTCCACAGCATCCATTGTTACAAACACTACTGACACAAGGTTATAGCGCATTTGCACAACAGGCGTTGCAGTTACGCCAAACAATGGGGTTGCCACCTTTTTCAGCACAGGCGCTATTTCGTGCCAAAAGTAAAAATAGTGAAAGTGCGGTCGAGTATTTAACCGCACTTGCTGCTTTTTTCGCTGATTTTTGCCGAAAAAATGCGATTCAAGGCTTGCAGTTATTAGGACCGATTGAAGCATTGCAAGCGAAAAAAGCCGGACAATATCAGTGGCATTTATTATTACAACATTCGTCAAGAGCGGTGTTGCAGCATTGCTTGATTCAATTTTCGTTACAACGCCATGAGCTGAATTTAAATCGGTACACGCGTTGTATTTTGGATGTCGATCCGCAAGATTTTAACTAGAAAATAGGATAATAACGATAGATGCTAGGCTTTTGCTGACTTTTTCAGTAAAATCTCGCTTTATTTACGATAAACGCTAATTTAAATAAGGTAATTTGAGTGGTTCAACGTGACTATGCTACTCGTGGCAGAACAAAACCGAAGAAAAAAACAAATCGGGTAAACAAGGGATTGTTGCTGATAATTGCGGCGGCTATTGTTGCAGTATTTGCAGCCGGATTATATTTATTAAAAGAGAAATCGATCGAAAGCGGTATTGTTGCCAATCCCGAAAAAGTTGAAGAGAACAATAAGCCAAAAAGCACTTTGCCTAGCCGTCCGGAGGAGGTGTGGAGCTATATCCGTGATTTGGAAACTCGAGAAATTCCGGTTGATAACAGTCAGAAAAGTTTAGATAAAGTACAAAACCTCACTGAGGAACAGAAGCGAATTTTGCAACTGCTGGAACGGGATGCCCAAGTAACCGAGGTGGCAAAAGTGGATAAGAATGTAGGGACTCAGCAGCCTGCTACAACACCACAAGCGGCAGCACAACAAACTGCGGCGGTTAGTCCAGTTACACCGCCGGAAAAAGCAAAGGAACAATCGGTAAAAGCGACAGAAAAAGCGGAAATTGTGCAAGCTAAGCCGCAAACAGAAAAGAAAACTATAGCAAAAACACCAAGCAGCACTACAGCACCAACGACCACGGCAGCAATCACAACGGCAAAATTTGGATTGCAGTGTGGCGCATTTAAAAATCGGCAGCAAGCAGAAAACTTGCAGGCTAAGCTAGTTATGGCTGGTTTTGATGCAAGAATTTCCAGCAGCGCAAACTGGAACCGAATTTTTATCGGGCCATTGGGTGATCGCGCCACTGCTAATAGTGGCTTGCAAAAAGCGAAAAGTGTTGCAGAATGTGTCGTTATTGGCATGTAAATAATTTTTTTGGATAAAAAAAGATCAACTGATAAAGATTCGGATCTTTTTATAAAAAAAAGTATTGACTTAATTTTGGGGTGCAGTATTATGTGCCTCCTTTCCACAGGGAACTAGATAAGTGAACTGTTGAAATCTGTTCTTTAACAATATATCAGACAATCTGTGTGGGCACTTGTGCAAGACATTGGTGAAGTCTTACTGTTATTCAGTGGGACGAAAAAAATAAACTAAAG
>VDHG01000098.1 GCA_006228005.1 Testudinibacter crocodili | reverse complement strand
TACAAGGGGTGATAGGCACTGCCGGTAAAGACGGTTTGAACGGCAAAGGCGGCGCAGCCGGTCAAGACGGTTTGAACGGTAAAGATGCAATTAGTCAAATCGTCGATATCCGTCAAGGGGAAGCCGGCACGGTGGTGTACACCGATGCGAACGGCAACCGTTTGTCGGTGGAAGACGGCAAATATTACCAACGGGCAGCAGACGGCAGTGCTGATAAGAGTAAGGAAGTGGCGGCGAATGCGGTGCGGTTGAGTGCGGTGAATGCCGATGGTACCACGACGGCACCGACGGTATTGGGCAACCTTGCCGATGGCAAATTGGCAGCGGATTCGAAAGAGGCGGTGACCGGTGGGCAACTGTTCACGGTGAAAACCACGGCAGATAACGCCAAAACTACCGCAGACAATGCCAAAGCTACCGCCGACAATGCTAAAACCACAGCGGATGAAGCCAAAGATATTGCCTCAAACCTGAAAGACGGGGTTGACGGTTTACAAGGGGTGATAGGCA
>VDHG01000097.1 GCA_006228005.1 Testudinibacter crocodili | reverse complement strand
TATTGCCTCAAACCTGAAAGACGGGGTTGACGGCTTGCAAGGGGTGATAGGCACCGCCGGTAAAGATGGTTTGAATGGCAAAGGTGGTGCAGCCGGTCAAGACGGTTTGAACGGTAAAGATGCGATTAGCCAAATCGTCGATATCCGCCAAGGGGAAGCCGGCACGGTGGTGTACACCGATGCGAGCGGCAACCGTTTGTCGGTGGAGGACGGTAAATATTACCAACGGGCAGCAGACGGCAGTGCTGATAAGAGTAAGGAAGTAGCGGCGAATGCGGTGCGGTTGAGTGCGGTGAATGCCGATGGTACCACGACGGCACCGACGGTATTGGGCAACCTTGCCGATGGCAAATTGGCAGCGGATTCGAAAGAGGCGGTGACCGGTGGGCAACTGTTCACGGTGAAAACCACTGCGGATAACGCCAAAACCACGGCATATGAAGCGAAGAGTATGGTTGCGGGCTTGAAAGACGGCATTGACGGCTTGAACGGCTTAATCGGCAAAAACGGTCAAGACGGCACTAACGGCACCAACGGTAAAGATGGCGCAGCAGGACAAGACGGCTTGAACGGTAAAGACTTGGTGGATAAAAACAATGCCCTGCGTAACGGACAGGCGGGGGCAGTGGTGTACACCGCAGAGGAC
Organism: Testudinibacter crocodili; assembly: GCA_006228005.1. GTDB lineage: Bacteria > Pseudomonadota > Gammaproteobacteria > Enterobacterales > Pasteurellaceae > Chelonobacter. The sequence goes on along the minus strand of VDHG01000097.1, from coordinate 40 downwards.
GGTAAACGTTTGGCACGGGGTGAAGACGGCAAGTTCTATG
>VDHG01000096.1 GCA_006228005.1 Testudinibacter crocodili | reverse complement strand
TCGGTTTGGTGCAAGACGACAGCGTGAAAAAAGAAATCACGGTGGCAAAAGACAGCGCCAGTACGGTATTGAATGTTGCCGGCAAGGATAATACGGTGCGTCGGGTGACGGGTGTAGCGAACGGCACTCAAGCTGGCGATGCGGTCAACAAACAGCAGCTGGATGGTGTGAAAAGTGTGGCTGACAGTGCCAAAGCCACGGCAGACGGCAATAAAACCACGATAACGACGCTACAAGCGGCGGATACGCTGAATGTCAAATACACCACAGCGGCAAAAGACACGGTTGCGTTGGGTGGCAATGGTGGCAGTAAAATCAGCAACCTGAAAGCCGGCACCGCAGACAGTGATGCGGCGAATGTCGGTCAACTCAACCGTGCGGTCAGCACGGCGACCACCACTATCACCAATAACATCAACAACGGCACGCTGGGTTTGGTGCGAGATGATAAAACCCTGATTACGGTGGCAAAAGACAGCAGTACTGCGACAGTCAGTTTATTAGGCGCAAACGGTCTGAAGCGCAAATTGAGCGGTTTGGCGGACGGCACGATTTCGGAGACGTCGGATGAAGCGGTGACCGGTGCTCAGTTCAAAAAATTCCAAGCTGAAGTGGAAAAAACCTTGGCGAATGGTGGCACGGGTGGCACCGGAACAGCGGCAGACCCGAATATGGTGACTTATGATTTCGGCAGTGATAAATCGGTGTTGACGTTCAATGCGGATAAAACGAAGGGGTCAGGTGACGGTAGTCTATTGAAAGGCGTAAAAGACGGGGTGGATAAAACCGATGCGGTCAATAAAGGTCAGTTGGACGGGGTGAAAGCGATAGCAGACAATGCCAAAACTACCGCAGACAACGCCAAAACCACGGCAGACAATGCTAAAACCACAGCGGATGAAGCCAAAGATATTGCCTCAAACCTGAAAGACGGGGTTGACGGCTTACAAGGGGTAATCGGCACCGCCGGTAAAGATGGTTTGAATGGCAAAGGTGGTGCAGCCGGTCAAGACGGTTTGAACGGTAAAGATGCGATTAGCCAAATCGTCGATATCCGCCAAGGGGAAGCCGGCACAGTGGTGTACACCGATGCGAACGGCAACCGTTTGTCGGTGGAAGACGGCAAATATTACCAACGGGCAGCAGACGGCAGTGCCGATAAGAGTAAGGAAGTGGCGGCGAATGCGGTGCGGTTGAGTGCGGTGAATGCCGATGGTACCACGACGGCACCGACGGTATTGGGTAATCTTGCCGATGGCAAACTGGCAGCAGACTCGAAAGAGGCAGTGACCGGTGGGCAACTGTTCACGGTGAAAACCACTGCGGATAACGCCAAAACCACGGCAGACAATGCCAAAACTACCGCCGACAATGCTAAAACCACAGCGGATGAAGCCAAAGATATTGCCTCAAACCTGAAA
>VDHG01000095.1 GCA_006228005.1 Testudinibacter crocodili | reverse complement strand
AATCCGCCCCTACTTTATTGATTAATTATCTATATTTGAATTAAAATTCTAATTGTTCCATGATCTCATCATCAGTATAAAATCGCCCCATTACAATATCCTGCTTAGAAAATTCAAGCAATTTAAATAGTGCTAGTTTTTCGGGATCAATGTTATCCCAATCATGTTCTACCGCTTTACCAAATAACATTCTGATGGTTTTATTACCTGTGCTTTGTTCCATATTATCCTCTATCTAGGCTAATCACCTAATACAAACCGCTCCCGCAAGCGATGCAACTCGTCACGCACGGCGGCGGCTTGTTCAAACTCCAGATTTTGCGCATGTTGATACATTTGTTGTTCCAGTTTTTTAACCTGCTGCTCAAACTCTTTAGCCGTTTTCGGTTGGTAAACCGCACTTGGCTCTGCCACTTTTGGTCGTTTTTGCTTACCGCGCGCTTTATTGTTTGCTCCTTGCCCGATATCAAGCAATTCACCGACTTTTTTGTTTAGCGCTTGTGGCACAATGCCGTATTTTTGGTTGTGGGCAATCTGTTTTTCACGACGGCGATTGGTTTCGCCCATCGCTTTTTCCATGGAGTTGGTGATGCGATCCGCATATAAAATCGCTTTGCCGTTCAGGTTCCGAGCCGCACGACCGATAGTTTGGATCAGCGAACGTTCGGAACGCAAAAAGCCCTCTTTATCGGCATCTAAAATCGCCACCAGTGACACTTCCGGAATATCCAGCCCCTCACGCAACAAGTTGATGCCGACCAGCACGTCAAATTCGCCCAAACGCAGATCGCGGATAATTTCCACTCGCTCGACAGTATCAATATCCGAATGCAGATAACGCACCCGCACGCCGTGCTCTTCCAGATAATCAGTCAAATCTTCTGCCATGCGCTTGGTCAACGTCGTCACCAACACCCGTTCGTTTTTGTCGCTGCGCAGTCGAATTTCCGAGAGTAGATCATCGACTTGAGTGGCAACAGGACGCACTTCCAAAATCGGATCCAGCAAGCCGGTCGGGCGTACTACTTGATCAATCAGTTCACCGCCGGATTTTTCCAGCTCGTAAGGTCCCGGCGTGGCGGAAACATAGATGGTTTGCGGCGCCAGCCGTTCAAACTCCTCAAAGCGTAATGGACGGTTGTCCAATGCCGACGGCAAACGAAAACCGTATTCCACCAGCGTCTCTTTACGCGAACGGTCACCACGGTACATACCGCCGATTTGTGGCACGGTAACGTGCGATTCATCGATAATCAGCAAGCCGTCGCTCGGAATATAATCAAACAAAGTCGGTGGCGGCTCGCCCTCACCTCGCCCAGAAAGATAGCGGGAATAGTTTTCAATGCCCGAGCAATAACCCAGTTCATTCATCATCTCAATATCAAACTGCGTACGTTGGGTAACGCGCTGTTCTTCAAGTAATTTATTGTTTTCTAACAGATATTGACGCCGCTCCGCCAGCTCAATTTTAATTTTTTCAATCGCATCTAAAATCCGTTCACGTGGCGTGACATAGTGGGTTTTCGGATACACCGTATAACGTGGCACGGCGCCGAAATTGTGTCCGGTGAGCGGATCAAACAGGCTCAAGCGTTCCACCTCTTCATCAAACAGTTCAATTCGCAGCGCCACATCGTCGGATTCTGCCGGAAAAACATCGATGATTTCGCCGCGTACCCGAAAAGTACCACGCTGAAAAGCTTGATCGTTGCGGGTATATTGCAACTCGGCAAGTTTGGATAAAATTTGGCGTTGATCGATAATCGTACCGCTTTGTAGGTGCAGCATCATTTTCAGGTAAGAATCCGGATCACCCAAACCGTAAATCGCAGAAACCGAAGCAACTACAATGGTGTCGCGCCGTTCTAAAAACGATTTGGTCGCCGACAAGCGCATCTGTTCGATTTGATCGTTAATTGAAGCGTCTTTTTCGATAAAGGTATCACTCGCCGGCACATAGGCTTCCGGCTGATAATAATCGTAGTAGGAAACAAAATATTCAACCGCATTTTCCGGAAAAAATTCCTTCATCTCGGCATACAGTTGTGCCGCGAGGGTTTTATTCGGCGCCAGCAGCATTGCCGGGCGATTCAGTTGTGCGATCACATTGGCGATGGTAAAGGTTTTGCCTGATCCGGTCACGCCTAACAGAGTCTGATGCGCCAAACCGTCCTGCAGCCCTTCAATTAATTTACCAATCGCCTGCGGCTGATCGCCGGACGGTTTAAAATCAGAATGCAGCTTGAACGGTTTACTACTTTTACCATTCGATAAAGAGGCGACTGTCGACATAATTAAAATCACTATTGTATGCTAAACTCGAGGTTGCTATTTTAACACACTTCAAAAGCAAATTTTAAAATGAATATCCGATTCGCACGGCAATACCCCGTATATAACCTATCAAACTGATAGTTCAACTAAACTTTCTATTTTTTTCGACAAAAAACAATTATCAAAAATTGAGTTTTTGCACAGTCTATAATCTGTCAAGAGGCAAACTTCAAATTTTCAGAAAAAATAATATAAAAAAGACTAGATTTTTTATATCTTGTTGATAAATAAATAAATGTTATTTTGTGACCAAATCGGAAACCAAACACGCAAAGTCGCATATTTCCTATGTTTTGCCACATTTAACAAAAAATAATCCACAATGTTATCCACAGGCTGTGTGGATAGAAAACCCCACCAAGATTCCTAACGTTTTTTTGTTATCCCACTCTTGACAAGCGAATTTCAACTCAGTATTATGCGCCCCTCAATTCGGCATTGTATGCTGAAAAACAAACATTTCCTCCTTAGTTCAGTCGGTAGAACGGCGGACTGTTAATCCGTATGTCGCTGGTTCAAGTCCAGCAGGAGGAGCCAATTTTCTCTGTTGGTGAGCTTTTATTTGTCTCCTTTTGTAAACGCTTTTTGTAAGCCAACAGTGTTTAGCCCATAACCGTTATTGGTTACGGGCTTTATTTTTATCTGGAGTTTATCCCCTTATGCTGCTTGCTTGTTGCGCCATTATCATCGGTTTAATACTATTGGTCTGGAGTGCCGACAAATTTGTCGATGGTGCCAGTGAAACCGCACAATATTTTGGCATGCCTAAATTGTTAATTGGGATGTTAGTGATCGGCTTCGGCACCTCTGCCCCTGAAATTGTGGTTTCGGTTACCTCGGCAATACAAGGCAATCCAGGGATCGCCCTCGGCAATGCTTACGGCTCAAATATCGCCAATATTGCGTTGATTTTAGGTATCACCGCCTTGATCAGCCCTGTATTGGTTGCGCCCTCTATTTTGAAAAAAGAGCTGCCACTGTTGCTTGCCGTCACACTGGTCTCTGCCGGATTATTATTCGATCGTGATATCAGCCGTTTTGATGGCATCATCATTTTATTGATGTTCGCAATCTTTATGTTTGTCAGCATTCGTGACGGATTAAAAGTAAAAAGTGCGGTTCGGGAGCAAGATGCTGATGAAAATCGAGGCAACATCAACATCGGTAAAGCCATCGGGTTATTGCTATTTGGCTTAATTGTACTGGTGCTGAGCTCACAGCTGTTGGTTTGGGGAGCGGTAACCATCGCCAACCATTTTGGGGTTAGCCAACTAGTGATCGGTCTTACTATTGTTGCCGTTGGCACCTCACTGCCTGAATTAGCCTCTTCAATTGCCGCCGCACGCAAAAATCAACATGATTTGGCACTGGGCAATATTATCGGCTCAAATCTATTCAATACCCTTGCCGTGGTCGGTTTAGCCGCTACGATCCACCCGTTGCAAGCCGATCATGAAATCATAACCCGTGATATGCCGATGATGTTGTTCCTGACCGCCATTCTCTTTATCTTTGGCTATCGTTATCAAAATCCAAACGGTTATATTAAACGCTGGGCAGGGCTGATGTTATTGTTATGCTATATCGCCTATAACAGCATTATTTTTATGCAGATTGCAGGTTAATTTCTCTTACTGAGCCAAAGTGCGGTCAGGCGTT
>VDHG01000094.1 GCA_006228005.1 Testudinibacter crocodili | reverse complement strand
CGCTAAATTCAATCGGGTGGCTGGTGGTGAAACGCAGGCGATCAATCCCGTCAATTGCGGCAACCAAACGCAACAATTCGGCAAAGGTGCAGATGCCATCATCAAAGGTGGCGCCACGATAGGCGTTTACGTTCTGTCCCAATAAATTGACTTCACGCACACCTTGCGCTGCTAGTTGCGCAATTTCAAACAACACATCGTCCACCGGGCGGCTGACTTCTTCGCCACGGGTGTAAGGCACTACGCAGAACGAACAGTATTTATTGCAGCCTTCCATAATCGAGACAAACGCCGTCGGGCCTTCGGCTTTCGGCTCCGGCAGGCGATCAAACTTTTCAATTTCTGGGAAGCTGACATCGACTACCGCACTTTTGCCGCCACGAATTTGATTGAGCATTTCCGGTAAACGATGCAGGGTTTGTGGACCAAAAATAATGTCCACATAGGGCGCCCGATCGCGAATGTGCGCCCCTTCTTGTGAGGCAACACAGCCGCCCACGCCGATCACCAACTTTGGATTCGATTTTTTCAAATCTTTCCAGCGTCCCAATTGGTGAAACACTTTCTCTTGTGCTTTTTCACGAATCGAGCAGGTATTCAGCAGCAGCACATCGGCCTCTTCCGCATTTTCAGTCAATTCGAAACCGTGCGTACTATTCAATAAATCCGCCATTTTTGATGAGTCGTATTCGTTCATCTGGCAGCCCCAAGTTTTAATGTGTAATTTTTGTGTCATGGTTTTTCTTCGTTAGGACGCGGTTATCGACCGCACTAATTTACAAGTTAAAGGATACGGTGCTAAAAACTAATGGAATTTAAATCGGGCTATTCTACCGATTTGCAGGATTGCTGACCAGTAAAAACCGATTTTATTTGTGATTTGCTTTAGAAAATCGGCGGCTGCGAGTAGAATAAACCATAATATAAGCAGGCATTAGGGGAAGAAATGTTGAATCGCAAAGATGTGATTGTGGTTGGCGGCGGCATGGTTGGCTCGGCAGCGGCATTGGGCTTGGCAAAATTGGGATTAAGCGTGCAACTGATTGAACAGGGCAGCTTACCGCACTTTAGTGCTGATCAGCCTTACGATATCCGGATTTCCGCTATCAGTGTGGCTTCCGTCAATTTATTGACGGAACTACAGGCTTGGCAGCCTATTCTCGCCATGCGAGCCTGCCCGTACCGCACGCTAGAAACTTGGGAAATCGACGGTTTTTCCACCGCATTTCACAGCTGCGATTTGGGTCTGAACGAGCTGGGTTATATGGTGGAAAATAATCTGATTCAGCTCGGTTTGTGGCAAACTTTTCCTGATTACCCCAATTTAAGCAGCCAACTGAATGCTGATATTCAACAGATGGAAAAGTGCGGTCACGATTGGCAGCTTCGCCTCACCAGCGGTGAATGTTATCATGCGCCGCTGGTACTGGCTTGTGATGGTGCGAATTCAAAACTGCGGCAAATCGCTGGCATCGGGCTGACTGGTTGGCAATACCGCCAAAGCTGTATGCTGATTTTGGTTGACACCGCACTTGCACAGCAGGATATCACTTGGCAGCAATTTTCCCCAAGTGGCCCACGTGCATTTCTGCCTTTATTAGGTAATCAGGGCTGTTTGGTGTGGTACGACAGCCCGGAGCGAATTCGCGAACTGCAAAAAATGCCATTAGAGAAACTGGATAAAGAAATTGCACAGGCATTTCCAGCACGTTTAGGCGCAGTCAAAAGCCGACAAGCGGCTGCATTTCCACTCACCCGTCGCCATGCGCAAGATTATTATAAAAACGGTATTGTATTATTAGGTGACTCAGCGCACACAATTAATCCACTTGCCGGACAAGGTGTTAATTTAGGTTTTAAAGATGTGAACGTGTTTTTAGAGGTGATTGCAAAAGCACAAAAGTGCGGTCAGGCGATTGATGATGAAACGGTTTTAGCACGCTATCAAAGGCTACGCCAAAAAGACAATCTGCTGATGCAGAGCGGTATGGATCTGTTTTATAAAGGATTTAAAGAAGATATTCTGCCGTTGAAAATTTTACGCAATTTGGCGCTGATCGCAGTAGATAAAGTTAGCCCAATCAAAAAACAGGCGTTAAAATATGCCTTGGGATTGGCATAACTTATTGAACGACCAACATCCCTAAGCAGCCTTTATCCGCCAACATTAAATCACTGCTGCCGAAGGTGAATGGATAGTTATTGGAAGAAGTTTGATCAAATTTTACCAAAATCGAAATATTACCATTCACCCATACCGTATCACGCCAGGTTAATTGCGAAGTATCTATCGTCTGCCCATTAAAAGATTCAAGCAAAAATTTAGCACCTTGTAGGCTAAATCCAATCGGTGCAGTTGCACTTAAATACCAGCGTTCATAGCTGCCCAACGCAGCATTGACATCCACTCGACGCGGATCAAACTTCTGTTGATTGAGCAAAGCATTTTCAACATCCAGCATAAAACTCCGTTGCTGTGCCACCGCCACATTGGTTGTAATCTGTTCTTGTCGTTGAAAATCGATTTTTTGCTCAAAGGCAGAAAGCAAACCATCGGGGCGCAACGCTAGCACAGTGTTGTCAACCAGCTCATTCTCATCCGCGAACCACGAGGTCATTTTGTCAAAAAAGCCCCGTTTTTCACCACTGATTAGCGCAACATTGCCACCTTCATTCAAATCGATTAAAATTTCTGCCCGCTCACCCGGTGCTAAAAATAGTGAACGCACTTCGCGCGGTTGCGGCAAAAATCCCAGCCCACCGGCTAACACCCAGATGCTGCGCCCATCATCTAAATTAAGATTATATCCTCGCGACAATGATGCGTTCAACAACCGCAACCGCACCCAACCTCGCGCCACATTTAAATAGGGCGCTTCAACGCCATTCACCAACAAACGGTTACCAAGAAATTGACGTTGATTCGGATTAAACAGTTGCTCTCCCTGATTGTTCAGGCGCACATCTTGTAAAATCAACGGAATATCATTAACGCCGTATTTATTCGGTAGTTTTGCCTTACGGCTCTCCTCGTCGTCAATCCACCACATACCGGACAAGCCACGATAAACCTGATAAGCCGAGTGTGCCAAGGTATCTGCGTGATACCAACACGTGGCTGCCGATTGGGTGATTGGTACAATCGGTGACCAGCCTGCACCGCTATCGAACTGACGCCCAACGCCCCCAAACAACTCGCCGCTGACCTGCAATCCCTGCAAACCGATCGATACTCGCTGCGAAAGTTGATTGCTATAATTTAAACGAACAAAATCTCCCTGCTTACAACGAATCGTCGGTCCCAAATACAGCCCGTTAAAGCCCCATACGTCTACTTTTTTAGCATCAACAAACGCTTTCTTACTGCTCCCCATTGAAAGTAAAATTGGGCGCCCGCGCCCGACATCTAACAACGGCGGAATCGGCAACGGCTGTATGCCTGACGCATAGGCCGCTGGCAACACCGCACTTGCACCAAGTAGAGTTGTATTTTTGAGTAACCTGCGACGAGATAAGCCAGATTTCATTATCTACTGTCCGTAATGCTACTGCCCCAGCTCTTGATCAAGCTGGTCAATTTTTTGTTTCATCACTGCATGGCAGTGATTCATTAATTCCCGCACATTTTCACGGCTATAATTTGAGGTATCAATGGGCGCTAACATTTCGCAAATCACCTTGCCATTGTCCCAACGGTTAAGATCAATTTTATGGTGCAAATTGCTGCAACAGACCGGCACAATCGGCACACCGGCTGCAATAGCCGCATGAAATGCCCCGGTTTTAAACGGTAACAAGCCGCGTCCGCGACTGCGTGTACCTTCCGGAAACATCCAAATCGACAATTTATCTCGGTTAATCCGTTGTGCTAATTCCCCCATAGTAGAGTGGGCTTTGCTCTTATTATCACGATCCAGTAAAATGTTGCCACTTGCCCAATATAACAAGCCAAAAAAGGGGATGAAAGCCAAACTTTTTTTACCCACGCTGACCGTACGCGGCCTAACCATATATGCCATCGTCACCATATCATAATTATTTTGATGATTGCCAATATAGATGCAAGGTCCGTTATTTTCAGCATCCGTAGGAAAACGATGCTCCACTTTCAAACCAAACAACGGATGTAAACGTCCAAACCAACGTGCGACCACGCCAACATTGCTCGGATTTTTAAAACGGATCAACGAATAAACCGTTCCAAGTAAACAAATTAACAAGGCTGCGAAAACTACGATGATTGCTCGTAAAAATAATAACATAACAATTTCCTAAAAAAATTTGCTAGAGTATAGCGAAAATGTCGGAATATGTGTATAAAATCGGAACTATTTCCTAAAAATTTAATGATATAAAAAATAACAATGATGAAAAAAACCTATTTTATTGCGGATCTTCATTTAAGTGAAAATCTTCCACACTTAACCGCACTTTTCGAACAATTTATGCAAACTGAAGCGATAAAAGGCGAAGCGCTATATATTTTAGGTGATCTGTTTGATTTTTGGATTGGTGATGACGAAAATTCTGAGTTGGCACAATTAGTTCAGCACCAAATAAAACAGTTGACCGAGCGAAATATTCAAGTCTATTTTCAACACGGCAATCGAGATTTTTTAATTGGTAACCGTTTTGCTACAAAGTGCGGTTTAATCCTATTACCGGAATACCATAAGGTTAATTTATACGGCAAAGAGGTTTTACTTTGCCATGGTGATACACTTTGTATTGACGATACCAGCTATCAAGCATATCGCAAAAAAGTGCATAATATTTGGCGGCAACGGCTATTTTTATGCCTGCCACTGTTTATCCGTCTGCGTATTGCCAATAAAATCCGCAGCAGAAGCCGTCAGCAAAAAAGTCAAAAAGCAAATGAAATTATGGACGTGAACCCAGATTTTGTGACACAAACCATGCAACATTTTGGTGTATCTCAACTGATACACGGACACACTCACAGACAAGCTATCCACTCAATAGATGATTCACCAAACCGCACTTTTACTCGTATTGTTTTGGGTGACTGGCATGAAACTGCACCATATTTGGTTTATGATAAAAATGGATATCGCTTTGAAGAACTCAAGCTAGAAATTAAAGAGGGTAAAACAATGGAATAACAAAATAATGGCAGGGGCGGAGAGGCTCGAACTCCCAACACCCGGTTTTGGAGACCGGTGCTCTACCAATTGAACTACGCCCCTAAATTGTAAAGTGGCGGAATGGACGGGACTCGAACCCGCGACCCCCTGCGTGACAGGCAGGTATTCTAACCAACTGAACTACCACTCCGCTGAAATTGATAATTGGTAGTGACCTACTCTCACATGGGGAGACCCCACACTACCATCGGCGTAACAACATTTCACTTCTGAGTTCGGCATGGATTCAGGTGGGTCTGTTGCACTATAGCTACCAAAATTTTTTATTTTCTAAATAAACTCTAATAACAAGTTTACTTAGAAAATAAAATCCGGCGGTGTCCTACTCTCACATGGGGAGACCCCACACTACCATCGGCATTACAGCATTTCACTTCTGAGTTCGGCATGGGTTCAGGTGGGACTACTGCA
>VDHG01000093.1 GCA_006228005.1 Testudinibacter crocodili | reverse complement strand
GCGGATACCGTGAAAACGCAGATGTTGTGGGGGCAATGAATGTATTAAGGGCGGGACACGCCCGGTTAGCTTGTGAAGTGAACGGCACTAGCCGTCAGCAGCAAGAACCCACCGATGTGAGCTAGATCTTAGATTTAGACACGGTAGGAATCCCCTGACTTTAGACAGGGGAGGATGTCAATGTGACTAAATTGTGACTAAGGCTGGTATTTTCCCGCCATACTCTGATAAATCGCATTTTGATAGCGCAATAAATCATATTTTGCCTGCAAACTATTCAGCTCGGTGTTTTGCTCGGTGGCAAGTGCGGTCAGCCAATCTTTCATCGCCGTCACTCCAGCATGGTATTGCAATCGGTAAGTGTTGCTGATATTACGATCATAACGATATTTCTGATCCAAGTTTTGCATGTTTTTTTGCGCTAATTGATACGCTTTATAGTTGCTGTCAATTTCATTCAAGGCGGTGGTAATGCCTTGTTGGAAATTCAGTTTAGCGGTTTCATACATCGCTTCTGATAACTTCACATTCCATTTCACCCGATTCCAGTCCAAAAACGGCAAGTTAATTCCGATGGTGCCGCTACTCAATGGCGCTTCAAACATATTGCCGACACTGTTGCTGCTGGTGGCTAAACTGGCGCCTAAGGTAATGCTCGGATACCAACTTTTTTCCATCGCACTTAAATTTTTAAAAGCGGAAGTCAAACGGTATTGATAAGCCTTCAAGTCCGGACGGTTGGCAATAGTGGATAACGGAATATCCAGATTGACCGGCTGCAATTTCAGGGTTTTTAAGTTGACCGCACTTAGTCTCAGGTTCTGCTGCGGTGCTAAGTTTAGCAGGTTGCGCAGAGTGCTTTCTACGGTTTGTAATTGTGATTGATAGGTAATGAGCTGGTTTTCTGCCGACAACACCGCTTGGCGGCTTTGATCGGCATCCAGTTGCAAGGAGACACCTTGATTGACTTGATTTTGGGTTAAGGTGGCGATTTGCTGATAGGTTTTGATATTGCTTTGCACCATGCCGATAGCTTGTTTCAAATAGGCGATTTGGTAGTAGCTGTCGATCACCTGATTAATTAAGGTTAATTTTACCGCCTCTAAATCGGCTTCGGTCGCACGGTGTTCCCACTCGGCGGCATCAGCACTGTCGACAAGTTTACGCCACAGATCAAGAGTATAATTTAATGACAAAGAGCTGCTGTAACTTCGGCTTGAGACACCGCTTTCGGTATTTTTTTGCACGCCGCCGGACACCGAACCGCCGAATGTCGGCACAAGATCGGCACCCAATAAATTGGCGTTATACAAGGCGCGGTTGACACTCACCGCCGCTTTTGCCAAATCCAGATTATTAGCAAGTGCGCTGTCAACCAGACGGTTTAACTGGGCGTCTTGATATTGAGTCCACCAGCTTGGATCGATATGATATTGTGCGGTCAGCGCTTGATACTGCCCAAATTGTTGCATTTGCTGTTGATAGCCGATTTGCTGTTCGTTGCTGACACAAGCCGTCAGCAAACCACCCACCAATAAAGCGGTGGCGGAACGACGAAAAAAGGTTGTTGAAATCATGTTAATCTTTATTCCCTTGAAAGTGCGGTTATCGGATTCAGTTGTGAGGCATTTTTTGCCGGTAAGAAGCCGAAAATCAAGCCGATTAAGGTAGAGCAAATCACAGCGGCAATAATGGAGTCCAGCGAAAACAGCATGTTGAAATCTTGCATCGCACTGTTAAAAACTAAGCCGATAACATAAGATAGCACCACGCCGACCAAACCGCCGATCACGCAGATCAAGGTGGCTTCAATTAAAAATTGCTGCAAAATATTCGATTGTCGAGCGCCGATCGCCATGCGCACGCCGATCTCTTTGGTACGTTCGGTCACCGAAACCAGCATGATGTTCATCACGCCGATACCGCCGACGATTAGCGAAATCAACGCAATCGACGAAATCAACAGCTTCATGGTGTTGGTGGTGCTTTCAATCGTCTGCTTAATGGTATCGGTGTTCATCACGAAAAAATCTTTTTTGCCATGGCGCATGGTTAATAATTGGGTCAGGTTTTTCTCGGCAATTTGAGTGTTGATATTATCTTTGACTTTAACCGTGATCGAATCAATGGTTTTTTCGCCGGAAATTTTATTCATTGCGGTGGTGTAGGGCAGCCACACATTCAGCGAGCTACTGGGCATCCCCATGTTATTATTGGTTGCTGCAACCCCGATAATTTTCAGCGGTTTTTTATCGATCATGATTATCTGACCTAACGGCGACTTGTCGGCAAATAGCTCTTTTTGCGTATTTTCATCGATCACCGCCACCTGTGCATTGTCAGTAACGTCTTGTGCTGTAAACACTTTGCCTTGCTTTAGGGTTAAGCCTTTGACATTAAAAAACTGATCGCCGACGCCGCGCACTTGTGCGCTGACCGCTTGGCTGCCGTAAGTCAGGGTGCCGTTGAGCGTACTGTTTGGCGTGACACTTTCAATATAATGCTGTTTAGCCAGAATATCGGCATCTTGAACGGTCAGGTTTTTGGTACGATTAGCACGCCGATCACCAAAACCGGTACCGTTGTAAATATCCATGGTGTTCGTGCCTAACGAATTGATATTTGATAGGATTTTTTGTTGCGAACCGTTGCCGATCGCCACCACGCACACCACCGAAGTAATACCGATAATAATCCCGAGCATGGTCAGCAAGGAGCGCATTTTATGTGCCAGAATCGCACTGACCGACATTTTAAACGATTCGATCAGCTGATCTTTAAATTGCGCAAAGCGGTTTTTGTTAATCTTAACTGATGTGTCTTTTTCGATAATCTGATCGGCGCGGCGGGTGTCGTTAATAATACGCCCGTCTTTCAGTTCGATAATCCGATTGGCGTAGCTGGCGACATCCTTATCGTGGGTCACCAAAATAATAGTATGCCCCTCATGGTGCAGATCTTGCAAGATTTGCATCACCATGGCACCGCTCTTGGAATCGAGCGCACCGGTTGGCTCGTCAGCCAAAATAATTTCGCCACCATTCATCAAGGCGCGTGCAATACTGACCCGTTGTTGCTGTCCGCCGGAGAGTTGATTCGGTTTGTTTGCCAATTTATCACCTAAATTCAGCTTTTTCAGCAACGCTTCGGCTTGTTGTAATCGTTGTTGTTGCGGCAGACCGGCATACACTGCCGGCAGTGCCACGTTTTCAACCGCACTCAGTGCAGACAACAAGTTATAGCGTTGGAAAATAAAGCCGAATTTTTTCTGACGCAGATCGGACAGCTGATCGCGCGACAGCGGCGAGGTATCGACACCGTCGATTTTATAGCTGCCGTCGCTAGCGGTATCCAGGCAACCGAGAATATTCATCAAGGTTGATTTGCCCGAACCGGAGGTGCCCATAATCGCGATAAAATCGCCTTTTTTGATGGTTAAATCGATCGCTTTTAAGATATGCACCCGATTTTCGCCGGCGCCGAAATATTTGTTCAGTTTGCTGACTTCAATAATATTCATGCTCGCCCCGCCTGATTAAAAGCGCATCCGCATTTGCCCGCTGTTACCGACTTCTTCGCCTTGTCGCATTTCAGCGGAAATCACTTCGTCACCTTCTGCCAAGCCGGATAATACCTGGGTATTCATATCGTCGCTGATACCAATTTCAATCCTGCGGGTTTCGGTTTTATTATCGGCAGTTAACACCCGCACTTGATACTGCTCACCGACTTTCTGAATCGCCATGGTCGGAATTGTCAACACGTTTTCAGCGTCAACAATCGTAATCGTATTTTGGGTGGTCATACCGATGCGCAACGTTTCGTCAGGGTTATCGATCACAATGTTGGCATAAAAATAGACGGCGCTGCTGTCGCTGGAAGATTCGCTGTAATCATTATCAGTCAGGGTGGTCAATGCCGGATCAATCGAGGCGATTTCCGATTGATAGACTTTCTTCGGGTCCGCCAACGTGGTAAACCGCACTTTCATGCCAGCTTTGACTTTACTGATATCGCCTTCGGAAATTTCGGCTTTAATCAACATTTTGCTTAAATCCGCCACTTGCACAATGGTTGGTGCGGTTTGGTTCGAATTCACGGTTTGCCCCTCGGACACGGGAATCGAAATAATCGTGCCGTCAATCGGAGCAAGAATTTTGGTGTAATCCAGATTAGTTTGTGCCGTGGTGACCGAAATTTCCGCCTGCTTGATGGAGGATTGCAATTGTGCAATCGTCGATTGCGCATTGGCAAGATTTACCCGCGCGGTTTCAAGGCTATCTTGAGTGGCGGATTTTTGTTTATACAAGCGATTTATCCGATCGTAAGAAGATTGCATTGCGGTTAAATTGGCTTGCGCCGCATTCAGTTGTGCTTGATAGGACGCCAATTGGGCAAGTGCGGTTGCCAGCTCGTTATTCTGATTTTTAGCATCAATTTCTGCAATTAAATCGCCCTTTTTCACTTTTTGCCCTAAACCGACGTGAATTTGGAGCAACTGACCTGACACCTGCGCCCCGACTTCGACCCGGTTATAACTGCGCACGGTGCCGGTGGCAATCACGCTGTCGGAAAGTGAAGTGCGGTTGACCGTCTCTGTCATATAGGTGGTTTTATTATCGCTGCCGGCACTGTTTTGCCAATAGTAATAACCGCCGAAAAGTATGGTTAGCATCACGGCGGCAAGGGCAATGGTTTTGATTTTTTTTGCTTTCATGGATTGATTACGTCAAGACTGTTTTTGTGAATGCTATGCATGCGCTCACTATAGCATTAATTTCTTAAGAAGAGCTTAAAAAATTGGAATAAGCCGGAATTGCGTTAGCGGTTTTTTTCCGTCGCTAAAGCGTGTAGAATGGACTAATTTTCTATTCAGATTTACTATTTAAGGAAGAAGGAAGCGCTATGAGCCAACCTGAGATCGCTGCTGTGAATGCAGCAGAACACCGTCCGTCTAATTTTATCCGCCATATCATCGATGAAGATTTGGCGCAGGGTAAGATTGAAACGGTTTACACCCGTTTTCCGCCGGAGCCGAACGGCTATCTGCATATTGGACACGCAAAATCGATTTGTTTGAATTTCGGTATCGCAAGAGACTATCAAGGCTTATGTAACCTGCGCTTTGACGATACCAACCCGGTGAAAGAAGATGTGGAATATGTCGATTCGATCAAACAAGACGTGGAATGGCTCGGTTTCAAATGGCAGGGCGACGTGCGCTATGCGTCGGATTATTTCGATCAACTTTATAGCTATGCGATTGAATTAATTGAAAAAGGTTTGGCATACGTTGACGAGCTTTCACCAGAGCAGATTCGTGAGTATCGCGGCACGTTGACTGAGACCGGCAAAAATAGCCCGTATCGTGATCGCTCGGTCGCAGAAAATTTAGCGCTGTTTGAAAAAATGCGTGATGGCGGTTTTGCCGAAGGTGAAGCGTGTTTGCGTGCCAAAATTGATATGGCATCGCCGTTTATGGTGATGCGTGATCCGGTGTTGTACCGCATCAAATTCGCCCATCATCATCAAACAGCGGATAAATGGTGTATCTATCCGATGTATGATTTTACCCACTGTATTTCCGATGCGATTGAGCGGATCAGCCATTCGTTGTGTACTTTGGAGTTTCAAGACAACCGCCGTTTATATGACTGGGTGTTAGAAAATATCTCGATTGAACGTCCACTGCCGCACCAATACGAATTTTCGCGCTTGAATCTGGAAAGTACGCTCACCTCAAAACGTAAACTGTTGCAACTGGTGACTGATAAGGTGGTGGATGGTTGGAATGACCCACGGATGCCGACCATTTCTGGCTTGCGTCGCCGTGGTTATACTCCGGCTTCGCTGCGTGAATTTTGCGAGCGCATCGGCGTGACCAAACAGGACAATACCGTGGAACTCAGTGCTTTGGAAGCCTGCATCCGCGATGATCTCAACATCAATGCGCCACGCGCCATGGCGGTGTTGAATCCGTTGAAAGTGGTGATTGAAAACTATGACGCTGACAACGAGTGGCTCAGTGCACCAAATCACCCGAACCGCCCTGAACTGGGTGAGCGCCAATTACCATTCGGCCGTGAAATTTATATTGATCAAGCGGATTTCCGTGAAGAAGCCAATAAAAAATATAAACGTTTGGTATTAGGTAAAGAAGTGCGGTTGCGTAATGCGTATGTGATTAAAGCGGAGCGTGTTGAAAAAGATGCCGACGGCAATATCACCACGCTGTATTGCAGCTACGATCCGCAAACCTTAGGCAAAAATCCAAGCGACGGGCGCAAAGTGAAAGGCGTAATCCACTGGGTTTCGGCAGCGAACAATCACACGGCTGAATTCCGTTTATATGATCGCCTGTTTAGTGTCAGCAACCCAGGGGCAGCAGAAGATATTTTAGCGGTGTTAAATCCGAATTCATTGAAAGTCGTACACGGCGTTGTCGAGGCAAGTCTTGCCGATGCCAAAGCTGAACAGGCGTATCAGTTTGAACGCGAAGGCTATTTCTGTGCCGACAGCAAAGATTCCGCACCGGGTAAACTGGTGTTCAATTTGACGGTCAGCCTGAAAGAGAGTGCCGATTTTTAAGCGATAAACCGTGAAGTAATCAAACAGGCATCGGTTATCATGCCTGTTTTTTATTGGCTGACTTTTTGACAGAAAATTTGGCAAAACAGAAAGGAAACAAATGAAAGTACGGTTTTGGCAGACTAAATCCTTGCTAGACATGAACGAGCAGGAATGGGAAGCATTATGCGATGGTTGCGGTTTATGCTGCTACCGCAAGATGCTTGACGGCTATGGCAAACACGAGCGGATCTATTTTACCCGAATTGCCTGCAACCAGTTGGATCTCCCCAGCGGAAAATGTTGCAATTATCCTCGTCGTTTTGAGCTGGAAGAAGATTGCACCAAGCTCACCAAACAAAACCTGCCGGATTTCAGTTGGCTGCCGAAAACTTGCGCCTACCGCTTGTTATATGAAAACAAACCGTTATTTGACTGGCACCCATTGATTTCAGGCGATCCCAACTCAGTTAAGCTCGCAGGAATTCCTATCCAAAACGGCATTCATGAAGCAGACGTGATTGAATGGTTTGATCATGTGATTGAAGATCTTTAACGCCATGACGAATAAAAAGCTCGATTATCTGTAACAATCGAGCTTTTTTATTGAGTTAAGTGAACTCAAGTGTGGTTTATTCCGCTTTATTATTAGTGAAAACCTGCCAATCGGTCTGTTTTAACCATTTACTGCTGAGTGTGCCGGCG
Organism: Testudinibacter crocodili; assembly: GCA_006228005.1. Classification (GTDB taxonomy): domain Bacteria; phylum Pseudomonadota; class Gammaproteobacteria; order Enterobacterales; family Pasteurellaceae; genus Chelonobacter. The sequence continues at coordinate 7,310 of VDHG01000093.1, read as the reverse complement.
GTCATTGCACCGTTGACATTAAGTGCGGTTCGTCCCATATCAATCAACGGCTCGATTGAGATCAGTAACCCGACTAAGGTTAGTGGTAAACCCATGGTCGAAAGCACCACAATCGCAGCAAAGGTAGCGCCGCCGCCGACACCGGCGATACCAAAGGAGGAAATGGTGACAATGGCCACTAGCGATAAGATAAATTGTGGTGCCAGTGGATCAATTCCTACCGACGGCGCGACCATAAACGCGAGCATTGCCGGATAAATCCCCGCGCAGCCGTTTTGTCCGATGGTGGCGCCAAAGGTTGCCGAGAAGTTAGCAATTGTGCCGGAATTGCCCAGACGATTGGTTTGGGTTTCAATATTCAACGGAATGGTTGCCGCACTGGAACGTGAGGTGAAGGCGAACAGTAAGGTCGGTAGCACTTTTTTGTAATAACTGAGCGGATTGATACCGCTGAGTCCCAACAACACGCCGTGTACGATAAACATCACCGCAATCGCCAGATAAGAAGCGATAATAAAATTCAGTAAATTCAGAATATCGGTCAGGCTCGAAGTTGCCGCCATGCGCGTCATTAGCGCCAAAATACCGTAAGGTGTCAGGTTGATGATGATTCGAACCAGGCTCATCACCAGCTTATTCAAGCTTTCGGTGCCTTGTGAAATACGCTCGGCAATGTCTGCATTATCTTTGCGTAAGCGTAATGTAGCGATCCCCAAGAATGCGGCAAAAATCACGGTGCTGATAATCGAAGTTGGATTGGCACCGGTTAGTTCGGCAAACGGATTGCGCGGAATAAAAGAAAGTAACATTGACGGAATAGTTAAATTGGCGACTTGATCCACACGTCCTAAAACCCGTTCTTGTGCAGCGGCTTCACGGGCGCCGGCGATTAAGCCATCGGCGTTCAGGTTGAATAAAATGCTAAATCCAATGCCGACCAGCGCCGCAATTGCGGTAGTAAACAGCAAAACGCCTAAAATACTGAAACTGATCTTTCCTAACGAGCCGGCATTGTGCAATTTGGTGATGGCAGATAAAATCGAGACAAATACCAGCGGCATCACAATCATTTGCAGCAAGCGAACATAACCATTGCCGACCAGATTGATCCAGTCAATAGTTGGGCTGACCGCACTTTGATTATCGCTGTATAAATTTTGTAATACCACACCGGACAGCAATCCCAATACCAAAGCAAGCAATACTGTCATCGATAAACTGTTGCCACGCTTTTTAAACCAGTAGAGTGTGACTAGCAGGGCAGCGAATACGACTAAATTCAATAGTAGAGAAAAAGTCATGAGAAACTCCGTTTATAAGGTTCAATAATGTTAATAGCATAGTCGTTTGTAATAAAAAGACAAATTAAAATAATCAATAAATTATTCCAATCTGTTATAACAATCGTGAAGGCGATGGTTTTCTCTGCAGATTGTTTAAAAAGTTAACAATCAGTTTTTTATCCTGAAAAAAGACTTGTGACCTCAGGTGAAAATCGCTATGATAGCGCCACTTCAAAATGCGACCGTAGCTCAGTTGGTTAGAGCACCACCTTGACATGGTGGGGGTCAGTGGTTCGAGTCCACCCGGTCGCACCATCACTTTTTAGTGAACAGCGCATATACTTCAATGAAGTAGTGTATCAAAATAAAGCGGGAATAGCTCAGTTGGTAGAGCACAACCTTGCCAAGGTTGGGGTCGCGAGTTCGAGTCTCGTTTCCCGCTCCAATTATTTGCAACAATTAGATTGCCCGAGTGGTGAAATCGGTAGACACAAGGGATTTAAAATCCCTCGGCTTTCGGGCTGTGGCGGTTCAAGTCCGCCCTCGGGCACCATTTGCAAGTATAATACAGTGAAGAAGATAGTCGCTTCTCTCATTAAGAGAAAGCGGCTTTTTTATTTCTTATATACCGCACTTTTATTTTAGTGGCTGTATGGTGGCTGCTGAATTTATCTATTGCGGGTTAATCTCATCCAATAAGCTACCTTTGGCAGCATTCAGATATTGCACCATAGACCAGACAGTCAAAATTGCCGCGAGGTAGAGGGCAACGGTTGCAATCTGTTCCATCAGCGGATTATAGCGCCATAGCAGACCAATTAATGATGCCATTTGCGCCGTGGTTTTGACTTTACCCCACCAAGAGACCGCTACTTTATTGCGATCACCAATTTCTGCCATCCATTCTCTCAAGGCGGAGATAATAATTTCTCGGGAGATCATCACGATCGCAGGAATAGTGACCCAGAAGCTGTGGTAATGTTGTACCACTAGAACCAGCGCTGCTGCGACCATTACTTTATCGGCGACCGGATCAAGGAATGCCCCGAAACGGGTGGTTTGTTTCCATCGTCTTGCTAGAAAGCCATCGAACCAATCGGTGATTGCGGCAATTAAGAATAAAAGTGCGGTCAAAAAGGGCGCCCATTTAAACGGCAGGTAAAAACAGACGATAAAAAACGGGATTAAAACAACCCGAAATAAGGTGAGGAAGGTCGGTATATTCAATTTCATGGCAGCCTTATCATGAAATATGTGGTAGCAAAATTATGCTTATTCTAACGTAAATAAACTAAAGGGTAAAATAAAAAGCGTCTATAGTTCAAATGATAAACAAACATCAACAGACCCTAATATTTTACCCTCTTGATTAAATTTCAGTGGTTTCCGCTAAAAATCCGCCACTCTGATGTGACCAGAGTTTGGCGTAAACCCCGTTGAGAGCAAGCAATTGCTGGTGAGTGCCTTGCTCGATGATTTGCCCTTGATCCATTACAATCAGCCGATCCATTGCGGCAATGGTGGACAAACGGTGAGCGATGGCGATAACGGTTTTATTTTCCATTAGCTTTTCAAGGTTTTCTTGAATCGCAATTTCCACTTCTGAGTCCAGGGCGCTGGTGGCTTCGTCTAACAGGAGAATGGGGGCATCTTTCAGCATAACACGCGCGATGGCGATACGTTGCCGCTGTCCACCGGAGAGCTTCACACCACGTTCGCCGACATGGGCATCGTAACCGGTACGACCGTGTGAATCGTGCAAGTGCGGGATAAATTGATCGGCGGCGGCTTGTTCGGCCGCTTTCAGAACCGCACTTTCATCCACGTTCGGGCGACCATAAATGATATTTTCACGCACTGAGCGGTGCAATAGCGATGTGTCTTGGGTAACAAGGCCGATTTGCGCACGTAGGCTCTCTTGGGTAACGTCTTTAACGTTTTGTCCGTCAATCAAGATTTGTCCGTCGTTGATATCATAAAAACGCAACAGCAAATTGGTTAGGGTGGATTTGCCCGCACCGGAACGCCCGACCAAGCCCACTTTTTCGCCCGGTTTAATGTGCAGATTGAAATCTTTCAGCAAAGTGCGGTTTTCGTCATAGTTAAAATTGACGTGATCAAAGCGGATATCGCCACCACGAACTTCCAGTGGTTTGGCGTGTTTGCTGTCTACTACAGTGTGCGGTTTGGAAAGTGTTCCCATGCCATCTTGCACCGTACCGATATTTTCAAACAGCCGGGCTGACTCCCACATGATCCAGTGCGACAAGCCGCTGACGCGCAGCGCCATTGCGGTTGCTGCGGCGACCACACCGACATTAATTTGATCTAAACTCCATAAATAAACGCATAAACCAGCAGTTGCTGCGACCAAGGAAACATTCAGAATATGGTTGCAGACTTCCAGTTTGGTGACTAAACGCATTTGTGCATGCACGGTATGCATAAATTCTTGCATCGAGGATTTGGCATAATTTGATTCACGTTCACCATGGGAAAACAGTTTGACTGTGGTGATATTGGCGTAGGCATCGGTGATGCGTCCAGTCATTAATGAACGGGCATCGGCTTGTTTGTTGGCGGTGTCAGCGAGTTTTGGTACAAAATAGATCATCACGCAACTGAACAACAAAATCCAGCCGAGAAACGGCAACAGTAGCCAGCCGTCGAACTGAAACAGGATAACTCCGGAAGAGATGAAATAGACTGCCACATACACCACCATATCGGTGCAGGTGATCACAGTGTCACGCACTGCAAGTGCGGTTTGCATCACTTTGGCAGAGACCCGTCCGGCAAATTCATCTTGATAAAATGATAAGCTTTGTCCCAACATTAAGCGGTGGAAGTTCCAACGCAATCGCATCGGAAATACCCCTTGCAGGGTTTGAAAACGCACACTACATAACAGCCATAACCAAAATGCACTCGCGATTAAAAATACGATAATCGTCATGAAGCTACCACGCTTTTCTGCCCATAGCTCATTGGCGGAGTAAGTGGCCAACCAATCGACTAGCAATCCCATGATTTTGAACAGCATAGCTTCAAAAATGCCCATACCCACGCAGAGAATAATCAATGCCAACAACCACCAGCGTAAACCGTCCAAACCGGACCAGATAAAGCTGAATAAACTGTTTTTTGGGGTGACTGGTGCTGAGGACGGATAGGGATCGATCCGTGCCTCAAACCATTCGAATAATTTTCTCATTTTATTAAAAACTCTTGTGTTAAATACGGTTTAATTTACTTGTTTAAAGTGAATTTGTTGGCTGTCAGTATAATCGCTGTCGTCATCTTGCCACTGAATTGGCTTTAATGGTTCATTATCAAAAGCGATATCGCCTTCTACGCCTTGCAGCAGTTCACCACGACGAATATTTTTAAAATCAAATAGTTTTGGATCACAAAGATGTGACGGCGTGACATTTTGCAACGCACTAAACATGGTTTCGATTCTGCCGGGGTATTGCCGATCCCATGCTTGCAGCATCTCTTTCACCACTTGGCGTTGCAAATTCGGCTGTGAGCCACATAAATTACACGGAATAATCGGGAAGGCTTTTGCCGTGGCATACTTTTCAATATCCTTCTCTTTACAATAAGCTAGCGGGCGGATCACAATCTGTTTGCCGTCATCGCTGATTAGTTTTGGCGGCATACTTTTCAGTTTGCCACCGTAGAACATATTTAAAAATAGCGTTTCCAACATATCGTCACGATGATGTCCTAAAGCGATTTTAGTCGCGCCCAGTTCTGTTGCAGTACGGTATAAAATGCCACGCCGTAGCCGAGAGCAGAGCGAGCAGGTGGTTTTGCCTTCAGGAATCTTCTCTTTGACGATGCCGTAGGTATTTTCTTCTACGATATGGTGTTCGATACCCAATTGACTTAAATAGTTAGGCAGCACATCTTCCGGAAAACCCGGTTGTTTTTGATCCAAATTTACTGCAACAATCTCGAAATCAATTGGCGCATTCAGGCGTAAGTTCAGTAGAATATCCAGCAAGGTATAGCTGTCTTTGCCGCCGGAAAGGCATACCATCACTTTATCGCCAGCCTCGATCATATTGAAATCGGCAATCGCATTACCGACGTTACGGCGCAGACGTTTGTGTAGTTTATTGAAATTATAGGTTTGTTTTTTAGACTGCTGGCTAGGTTCAACAGTGGATTCAGTCTTGCTCATGATTATTAAAGTGCGGTTTGGGTGAATAAAAATCAGTGCATAGGATAATAGCTAATGCGGGGAAATGCTACTTTTTTTATCAACAGACCCTAGACTGTAAAACTGATTAAACCTGCAATAAAAATAAATTTATTTACAGTATAATTTTATTCCATTTCTTTTAGTCTACGATTTATTTAGATTATGCAACGCTTTCATTCACTTCCGCGCTTGATTTTAGGATGTTGTTTCTTGACAATTCCGGTATTTAGTTTGGCGATGTCTTCAGATGGTGCTTTGACAAAAACCGAAATAAAGCAAACCGTCATAACACAAACGCACTGCTTGTTGTCAGCCGTTGTCTCTGGCAAACAGCAAGTTGTGGCTAAAATTTTACCGGGGCAGTCTGTGTGGTTGAATGGTGTGATGAAAGTGCAAAACAGCACCCAATTTGGACAGGGCAATGCGATGTTGGCGCCGAGTTGTCGTGTTGGTGCAGCACCCGGCAACAGCAACGCTATGCCGGAAGAACATACGCCAATGCAAGGTTATTTGGTGACCAAAGGTAACGTGCGGTTATATGCCGATAGCCGCAGAGATTCAGCGGTGGTTGCTGAGCTGAAACCGCACTTGCGCTATCCGTTTATGGCAGAGCAAGACGGTTGGTATAAAGTGCGGTTTGGCGGTAAAACCCTTTTTATTGCCGCCCCTGATGTAGAAAAAGATCGTGGCATTGCGGTGTTAACCTACCATCATTTGTTAAAAAACGCGGAAAACCGCTATTTTCGGCAGACATCAACGACGACATCCGTCACTGCATTTGAACAGCAAATGGCATTGTTGAAGCAGCAAGGTTACCGTACAATTTCGCTCTATGATATCGAAAATTATCTGAACGGTAGTGCTAATTTTTCTGATAAATTAGTCAGTATTACCTTTGATGACGGCTTGGAGTCGGTATATCGTTACGCTTTCCCGATTTTGAAAAAATATCACTTTAATGCCACCATTTTTGTCATCTCTTCTCGGATAAAATATGCTTTACAGCCTTGGGATCCGAACCAATTGCAGTTTATCACCCGAACACAATACCAAGAGATGCAGCCGTTGGTGGATCTACAATCGCATACCCATTTCCTACACCGATTATTGAGAAAACAGCCGATTATGCTGCGACGCTCTTTGCACAATATGTTGGTTGATTTTCGGCGTTCAATTCAAGTGCTGCATGAATTCAACCCCAAAGTGCGGTATTTGGCATATCCTTACGGCAGCTACACCTCACTTGCCAAAAAAGCCGCTGAACAGGCTGGTTTTCATTTAGCGTTCAGTACGCAAATTGGTAAGGTTAATTTTGGTGATGATCGCTATCAATTAAAGCGAATTTATCTGCTGAAAGAAGATAACCCACAACAAATTCTTCAGAAGTTAGCCCAATAGCCACCAATTGAGCCTCAATTGGTGAGCATATTCTAAAGTAGACATGCTGTATATTCTTACTTTTCGTTATTGAAATTGGCTCAGCAGAAAACATTTTAATTTTTCCAGCCCTAGATTAAAACTTCAGACAAATGGTTAGGGTCTGTTGATCTTTGTTTATATTTTGAGTTGTCGTTTAAAATAAGCACAATCTAGGCGTAAGCCGAAATCAATAGCGGGGCTATTGATGAGGGTTACAACGACGAGTGTGCTTATTTTAAACACAATCCGCAGGACTATGACTATTTTTCGCCACTACTTTTCGTACTACAGCGGCGTTAAAAGTCGTTCGTTTAGAATGACTAAACTTCACAACTTTTGCCTTATTTATTTGCAAAACAAAAGAGTGGCGAAAAATAGTCTATAGCTCAAATTAT
>VDHG01000092.1 GCA_006228005.1 Testudinibacter crocodili | reverse complement strand
CTTTGAGTGAGTTTTATAAAAATGACTAAAAAAAGTGCCTTTTTTGCAGTAGCCACACTTACCATAAATACGGATTCAAAGCCGGTATTCAGAGATATAAATGCAGCGATTGCCAACGCATTTTTACGTTTAAGAAATCATTAAATTCCGCCCAAATCTGGTATGACTATACCGTCGGAAAACAGACCTACAAACAACTTTCCATAAGCTACAATTGCGCCGTCCGAACTATCCAAAGACACCTGAAAAAAGCGCCCAAAACAGCCCTAAATGAGCCACAAGTAAAGACGTTGAATCTGATTATGGACGTCACGTTTTTCGGGCGACAATTTGGCGTATTAGTGATAATGGATTCATGTGCTAAAAAGGTCGTTTATCACCAAATAGTTCGTACAGAGAAAGATGTTTACTACACCAAAGCAATTAATCGATTGCGTGAAAAAGGATTTATTATTCAATCGATTACTTGTGATGGTCGACGTGGATTGTTAAAAGATATTTTTGATACGCCTACTCAAATGTGCCAATTTCACTTGGTTGCGATGGTCATCAGAAAGCTGACAAGAAATCCTAAATCGGTTGCCGGAAAAGAGCTGAAAGCCTTGGTAAAAACGTTGAAAAATAGTCACAAAAATGAATTTTATGTCCGCTTACATCATTGGTTTTTACGGCATAAAGCCTATTTGGAAGAACGGTCTGAAATCCCCGACAGCAAGG
>VDHG01000091.1 GCA_006228005.1 Testudinibacter crocodili | reverse complement strand
ATAATTTGAGCTATAGACTATTTTTCGCCACTCTTTTGTTTTGCAAATAAATAAGGCAAAAGTTGTGAAGTTTAGTCATTCTAAACGAACGGCTTTTAACGCCGCTGTAGTAGCGAAAAGTAGTGGCGAAAAATAGTCATAGTCCTTCGGATTGTGTTTAAAATGAGCACACTCGTCGTTGTAATCCTCATCAATAGTCCCGCTATTGATTTCGGCTTACGCCTAGATTGTGCTCATTTTAAACAACAACTCAAAATATAAACAAAGATCAACAGACCCTACTGTTGAAGGAGAGTGAAATGGCAAGTAAAAATTATTATGAGGTGTTGGGGGTAGCGAAAGATGCCAGCGCTAACGACATCAAGAAAGCCTACCGCAAATTAGTGCGAAAATACCATCCGGATATTAGTGCAGAAGCAGACGCTGACGAGAAAACCAGCGAAATCAATGTGGCTTATGAAACCCTGAAAGATACAGAAAAGCGTGCCGAATATGATGCGATGCTGGAAAATCCATTTGCCGGGCGTACTAATCAAGGTGCAGATTTTGATCCACGTCGCTACGGGTATGAATCGCACGATTTTTCAGGCAGCCATTTCGGCGACGGGCAACCTTTCGGTAGTGGCGATTTCCGTTTTGACGACATCTTTTCAGCCTTTGGTAGCGCCGGGTGGCGTGGACAGGCTTCTCGCCCGAGCGGACCCAGCAAAGGCGAGGATCAACATGCCGAATTGAGCATTGATATTAATGCGGCTTATCACGGCAGTGATCGTAGTTTAAGTTTGGATATGCCAACTTTAACTGCTGACGGGCAGATGAGCTATGAGCGCAAAACGCTACAAGTCAAGATTCCGAAAGGGGTCATTGAAGGACAGCAAATCCGTTTGCGCGGGCAAGGACTACCGGGTTTTAATGGCGGTGAAAACGGTGATTTATATCTGAAAATTCGCTTTCATCAATCGGATCGCTTGTATGTGGATCAACGTAAAGACGTATATCAACGCATTGATATTATGCCGTGGACCGCAGCGCTCGGCGGCAAAATAGAGTTGGAAACCATTGCGGGCAAATTTAACCTGAATATTCCTGCCAACAGCCGTAACGCACAAAGTTTGCGCCTGAAAGGTAAAGGTATTCCGAATAAGGACGCCGGTGATTTGTATTTGTTGCTGAATATTGTGTTGCCGCCTGCCAACAGTGATGCGGATAAAGCCGCTTGGCAGCGGTTAGCCGATTATTACCAAGCTTGAGGAGGACGATGATGACCGAACAACAAGATATTCAACTGACTTTTGAAGAGATCGTGTGCGCTTGCGACAATAATATTGATTGGGTGGTCAGTGTGATTGAAGAGGAGATCATCTCGGTTCACGGCAAGCCGCAACAGGCGAGTTATAGCGGTTTTCAACTGTCGCGAATTCGCCGTGCGCACCGAATCAGCCGTGATTTTGAGGCCAGTGTTCCTGCTACCGCACTGATTTTGCAATTGCTGGATGAGTTGGAAACGCTACGCAAAGGTGGATAAGCCTTGGATTTAGATAAGGTGATGTTGATAAGACCGTCGAGGAAAGTGGCGGTCTTTTGTTGTAGCTATAAATTGATAAAGAAGACGAGTAAAATCGGTACTAGAATATTGATAATAAAACCGTAGCTGATGGCAAGTGGTACGACTTGCATGCCGCCAGAACGCTGGATCACCGGTAAGGTGCAGTCAAGTGCGGTCGCACCAGTGATACCAACCGCAGTCGAGCGGTGTTGCTGCATAAAAAACGGCACTAAAAACAGGCTGAGGATTTCTCGTGACAGATCATTAAAAAAGGCGATACTGCCGAAAACCGGACCCCAAGCATCATTGATCATCACACTGGATAAAGAGTACCAACCGATGCCGGAGGCGATCGCCAAGCCTTGTGAAATCGGTAAATCCAATATCATTGCAGCCAAGATTCCACCGAGCAAGGCGCTGATAGTGACCAGCATCGCCGTGTAAATTCCCCGTTTATTAAACAGCACCTCACGCAGTGCAATACCGTTGTTACGTAATTGAATCCCGATCAAAAAGATCAGTGCAAGCAAGACATAAGTGCTGCTGTTCAGCGGTATATTCAAATGTCCTTTACTGAACAGTCCTAAAATAAAACCCAAAAACACCATCGAGGACATCAGTAGAGAATCCAGCATTAAGCGTAAGCGAGACGGCATCTGTTCGCTATGGTGTTGTAGCGGACGTGGCGAGATTTTGTCGTAAATCAGCAGTGCCAGCAGATTTAACCCCAGTATCAGGCTGATAAACGTGAAAGCAGACAACGCAATAATCGGCAGTTGCACCGCAAGATCGTCCATTTGTCCTAAAGAGAGTCCCATAATCAATAAAATCAAATACAGCAGTGCCATCACGGCTTTGTTAATTCTATTCAACCATTTTCTGTTTGTTGTTTTAATTAAATAACCGAAAAACATCGGTCCTAATACGATCAATAAGCCTTCAATCATAACCACCTCTTTCTGCTGCGAGCGAAGATTATAGCGAAAAAGATAGCGTTACGCATAGGGTCTGTTGATCTTTGTTTATATTTTAAACGGTAGCTCAAATTATAAACAAAGATCAACAGACCCTATTCAGATCGCACTTTTTTTAGTAAGCTGTTTTTAGTAACCGACTGAAATTCGCAAACGAGGTCAAGATGTATTTAAAACAAGTTGATGTAATCGGTTTTCGAGGTTTGAACCGCTTATCTTTGCAATTGCGCTCCAATATGGTGTTGATCGGCGAAAATGCTTGGGGAAAATCCAGCTTGTTGGATATCTTGAGCCTAGTGCTCAACCCGGAAAAGCGGTTATATCAATTTAAAGCGAGTGATTTTCATCTGGCAGCAGAAGAGTACCAAGAGTTATCCGTTAACGGCGCAGTGCCACAACGCAACCACAACTGTATGGTGCTGTTTACTTTCAGCGAGAGCCAGCATGGTGAAAAAGAGCAGCCGCAGTGTCGGCAGTATCGACAGCTGTTTTCCGAGCATGAAGACGGTTATGCCCGGATTTATCTGCGGATCAGCGGCGAGTTGAGAGCCGGAAAAACCACAACTGAATACTCCTTTTTGAATGATAGCGGCGATAAAATCCAACTCAAAAATGCTAAAACACTGGTTTTATTGATTATTTCACGCCATCCGGTATTTCGTTTTCGTGATGCCCGTTTACAACGACACTATCACACCGTTCGTCCGTTTTGTATTAAAGGTGAATGTGAAGGCGATGTGCTGCAAGAGGAGATCCGCTCGGTAGCATTGTTGTTGCAATACTATTTTTTGGATAATCAAGATCGTCTGCTATGGCAACAACAAATGCGTGAAACCAGTAAGATGTGGACGCAGGTCAAATCGTTGTCGCAGCGACTAATGCAGGATAAAAGCGGCAATTTAAAAAAACGGGTCTTGTTTTATCTATCCTCAATGTTCGAGCGTGGCAAAGGAATTCGTTTCAGCAAACAAACTCGCCCGATTATCCTGTTTGAAGATTTAGAAACTCGGCTACATCCTCGAATGGTGGCGATCGGTTGGGAGCTTGCCAGCCATTTGCCGATTCAACGGATTACCACCAGCAACTCAGTGGAGCTGTTGGCGTATGTCCGTTTGGAACATATTTGTCGCTTGGTTCGTTATGAAAACCAAACCAAAGCGTTTCAACTGTCACGCCGTGATCTAGGCAAGGAAGATATGCGCCGCCTCAGTTTCCATGTGCATTATAACCGCAGTTTGGCACTGTTTTCACGAATTTGGCTGATGGTTGAAGGCGAAACTGAAGTGTGGATTTTGACCGAGCTGGCACACCTGCTGAATATTAACCTTGAAATGGAAGGGATTCGGATCATTGAATTTGCCCAAAGTGGATTACGCCCATTGATTAAATATTGCAAAAAAATGGGCATAGAGTGGTTCGTGTTGACCGACGGTGACAGTGCCGGTTGGAAATATTCCGACACGGTGAAAAATTTGCTTGAAGCAAATGAATCTGTGCATAGTCGCTTGCTGACGCTACCGAAAAGAGATATTGAACATTTTTTCTACAGCGAAGGCTTTGAAAACGTATTTTACCGCCTTGCCAACCATATTCCGCAGCGCAATCAAGTGGTCAGCAAAATTATTCAACGGGCAATTCAGCGATCTTCCAAGCCCGACTTGGCGCTTGCCTTGTCGGATGAAATGGAAAAACGCGGAGCCAATTCGATTCCGCTGTTGTTTAAACAGATGTTCTATAAAATTATGCAACTGTCAAAACAACAGGAAAGAGTATAGGCGCTGGTTAGCGTTTCGGCTTGCTGACCATAATTTCGATCACCTGTTTATCGGTATAGAGCATACTGCGTGAGGCGATGGCACACAAGTTGTTGATGGTGGCATCGATATCATAGTCGACAATGCCTTCGTCGCCTGTGACATGGCTGTTATCCATCGCCATCAGCACTGATTTATAGCCACTGGAAACACTGGTCGAAACTTTCATCGCACAACTGTTTGCTGCGCCGTCACAAATGATGCCGCTAATATCGCCGATCATGCTGCAAATGCTCATGCTCACGGTTTCAAATTTTCCGGTTAGTAACCAAGCAATACCGGCACAACTGCCCATCGAGGCAGTGGTGACGGCACAAAGTGCGGAAAGCTTCGGCAGCTTGCTGTGAATATAAATCGCCATCAAATGCGATAAAAACAGGGCTCGAGTCAATTTTTCTTCATCGGCATTCAAGTAGTCGGCAACCACGACCACCGGCATTGTCGCCGCAATGCCTTGATTGCCGGAGCCAGAATTGCTCATCGCCGGCAAGGTGGCACCACCCATGCGTGCATCGGAGGCCGCGGTGGTTTGGATAATCACTCGGCTTAATAAATCGTCCGACATCAAACCGCTGCCGACGTGTTTTTGCAAGGTGCGCCCGATATGCAGTCCGTAGTTTTTATTCAATCCTTCTTTTGAAAGTGCGGTATTCAAGCGTGCCGCTTCTAAGATAAAAGCGATTCTTTCCAGATCAACGGTCACGGAAAAATCAAACAGATCTTGTGCGTTCAGTTGTTCAAATATTGTATATTCGTTTTCCGATGTACAAGCTTGCCGCCCCACACTTTGGTAGATCATCTTGCCATTTTTTTCAATCGAAATAATATTGGTATGGTTATCTTGAATGCAGACTTTGACCCAATTATCGTTGTGAAACAATGTCGCTTCGGAATACAGAATCTGTTCAGTTTCTTTAATGCCGACTACCACTTTTTGATTCGCCAACATCTGTTTGGCTTGTTCGATTTGCTCGGTAGTGATATTTTTTAGCACTTCCAGCTTGCCATCCGGATCACCGCCCAAAGCGCCAATCGCTGCTGCAATCGGCAAACCGACCATACCGGTGCCCGGCACGGCAACACCCAAACCGTTTTTCATTAAATTCGGCGACACTTTGGCTTCAATTCGCTGCGGTTTGGCGGCAAGATATTTGGCAGCAACCGCAGAGGCTAATGCCAGCGAGATCGGCTCGGTACAACCGAGCGCTGGAACGACATCATTACGTACGATTTCAATGAGTTGGGTTTGTAACGGTTGGCTGAATTCAGACATAAAGGATTACCATCGAAAAGAAAAATAACGGCACATATCATAACAGCTTAATCGCTAAGATAAAGAAACGAATGTGCGAAATGTGATTTTTTAAGATTTTTTCTCTTGAATCGGCAAAGAGCATAATCATTTACTGTGGTAAACCACTATTTAGGATGCGATTATGAACGCCAAACAATCGGTACGCATATTATAAACAAAGATCAACAGACCCTATAAGAAAGCCCTTAACTTGCGTACAAATTAAGGGCTGAAACCGCACTTTGTTTAAAGACAATTATTTCTCAAATAGTTCGGCATGCAACAACCGCACCACTTCGTCAGCGTGCTGGCTTTGGACTAGCAGACAGATATTATTGGTGCTGGCGCCGTAGCTAACCATGCGCACATTATAGTGTTCAATCGTACCAAACAAACGTTTCGCTACACCGGCAGTGATATGCAGATCGTTGCCGATCAGCGCAACCAAAGACAAGCCGGTATCGACTTTCACGTTGCAGACTTCGCTGAGTTCGGTTAACAGTTCGTTGGATAACATATTGGCGCCGGAAGAAGCGGAGCCGGTTTTATCCAAGGTCAAAGCAATGCTGACTTCGGAAGTGGTGATGGTGTCCACTGAAATTTTATGCTTGGCTAAAATATTAAACACGTTGGCTAAAAAACCTTGAGCGTGCAGCATACTTAAGCTAGATAATGTTAATAGGGTTTGATCGCGGCGCAGCGCAATCGCACGGAAAATCGGGCGTGGTTGTGGATCGCGGGTGACCCAAGTACCGCCTGCCGCCGGATCTTTGCTGGAGCCGACATATACCGGAATATTACTGCGCACCGCAGGCAACAAAGTGGCAGGGTGTAGCACTTTGGCACCGAAGGTTGCCATTTCTGCCGCTTCGGCGAAGCTCATGGTGTCAATTTTTTGCGCTGCCGGCACCACTCGCGGATCGGTGGTGTAAATGCCCGGTACATCCGTCCAGATCAATACATCTTTGGCGTCCAACACTTCCGCCAATAATGCCGCCGAATAATCGCTGCCACCCCGTCCGAGCGTGGTGGTTTTGCCTTTTTCATCACGCCCGATAAAGCCTTGGGTGATCACCAGTTCGCCACGATTGAGCAGCGGTTTTAAAATGTTATCGCAATTCTTTTGGGTTTTGGCATCGTCCGGTGCGGCTTTGCCGTAGTTGCTGTTGGTGGCAACTAATTGGCGTACATCAACCCAAGTGGCGTTGGTTTGCAGTTCGCGCAACACTTCGACGAAAATCAAGGTGGACATCATTTCGCCGTGGCTGATCAATTCGTCGGTCAGTGCAGGTGAAGTCGCCAAACTCGCCGCTTCGGACAACGAAGCGATATTGGCAAGTAAACGATCGATCTCTTCGCTGATCACTTTGTTATTTTTCAATTCATCTAAAATGTTGTATTGAATCGTGCGCAATTCGTCCAGATATTTGGTACGCTGCTCGGTTTCGCAACCGTTTGCCAACGCAACCAGAATGTTGGTCACGCCGGCGGAGGCGGACAACACCACCACACGGGTATTGGGATCGGCAATCACGATTTTGGCGCAGGCATTCATCGCAGGGAAGTTGGCAACGCTAGTGCCACCGAATTTAGCAACGGAGAGATGTGACATAGTTTTAGTTCCTGTATTTGAGAGTATAAAATAACTTTTTTTGTCTTAGGGTCTGTGGACCTTAGTCATTTTGCTGCAACATGTGCATGATCAGACGGATTAAGGTCTCTTTTTGCTGTGGCGCAGATTCTGCCACCAACAGCGCCAATGCCGCCAGCCCGGTGTCGTTGATCAACGGCTGTCCGTCTAATTTTAATAGTTTGCCATTTTTATGTAAAAAATCTACAAATAAAAACGCCCCACTGCGTTTATTTCCATCAAAAAACGGGTGATTTTTGATAACAAAGTATAATAAATGTGCCGCTTTGCTTTCAATGCTGGGATAAGCCGGTTCGCCAAAAACAGTTTGCTCCAGATTACCGAGAATGGCAGCTAAGCCGTCCTATCGTTCACGTGCAAACAAATCCGTTGCTTCACCTTTTGCGATTAAATCGGCTTTCAAATTGGCTAATGCAGACTTAGCATCGTTAACGGATGGCAAAACGCCGCCGGGTTTTCCTTGCGGATCTTGCAGCAAGCCCTCATCATATTGCTGTAACCACAGAAAAGCCTGAGTATAACGGCTGACGATATTGACCAAACCCCGCCCACTGTCGAGAGTCAGTGCCGACGAATCGGCGGTTTTTTGAATCAATGCCAGTGCTTGTTCCAGTTCTGCGGCATTTTGCTGCAACCGCTCTTGGTTGATGCTGTAACCTCGCAGCAGATATTCTTTCAGGCGTTGAGTTGCCCAAATACGGAATCGGGTTGCATTTTTTGATTTCACACGATAACCCACAGAAATAACGGCATCTAAATTATAATGTTTTAATCTCCGTTTAATGTTGCGATTACCTTCTTGTTGAACTACCGAGAAATCCTAGATAGTTGATATTTCATCTAGCTCTTGTTCCAGATAAATATTTTTCAAGTGAAGGCTGACATTATCTGTACTTGTATCAAATAGCTTTGCCATCTGCGCCTGCGAAAGCCATACGGTTTCCTGCTCAAACCGCACTTCGACTTGGGTTTGTCCATCTTGGGTCTGGTAAATTTCAATTGGATTCTTGCTCATCTGCGCCACCTCTCATTTGGCAGGGATACGGGTTTTTGATCATCCAAACATACCCATGTTATCCCAGAAAATCATACGGATTTTGCGATCTAAAATCCAATCTATTAAAAAACCACCCATAGTTTAAATTAAGGGTGGTTTTGGTAGAATGAACCGCACTTTGTTTATATTGATACAAATATTAATGCAAAGTGCGGTCAGTGCTGGAATTAATTCAATTCGGCACGTAATTTTTTGGTGACGTTGACCATCACTTCCAATGCCGCGTTGGTTTCCGGCCAGGCACGGGTTTTCAGACCGCAATCCGGGTTGACCCACAGGCGTTCTGCCGGGATAACGTCTAGCGCTTTACGCAGTAAATGCTCGATCTCGCCGGCTGTCGGTACTCGTGGGCTGTGGATATCGTACACGCCTGGGCCTATTTCGTTCGGATATTTGAAATCGCCGAATGCGGTCAGCAGTTCCATATCGGAACGCGAGGTTTCGATGGTGATCACATCCGCATCCATGCCTGCGATTGCCGGCAGAATATCGTTGAACTCGGAATAACACATGTGAGTGTGGATTTGCGTCGAATCTTGCGCACCGAACGAGGACAAGCGGAATGCTTCGCACGCCCAATCTAAATATGCATTCCAATCGGCACGTTTCAATGGTAAACCTTCACGAATTGCCGGCTCGTCGATTTGGATAATTTTGATGCCAGCTTTCTCCAAATCTAACACCTCATCATTTAATGCCAGTGCGATTTGTTTACATACGGTCGAACGTTCGATGTCGTTACGCACGAAAGACCATTGTAGAATCGTGACCGGCCCGGTCAACATCCCTTTCATCGGTTTTTGCGTCAAACTTTGTGCATAAGTGGACCATGAAACCGTCATCGGATTCGGGCGCACCACGTCGCCGAAAATTACAGGTGGTTTCACGCAACGACTGCCGTAGCTCTGCACCCAACCGAATTTGGTGAAGGCAAAACCGTCTAACAGTTCGCCAAAATACTCCACCATGTCGTTACGCTCGGCTTCGCCGTGCACCAACACATCCAGATCCAATTTTTCTTGTTGTGCGACCACAAAGGCGATCTCTTTTTTCATTGCTGCTTCATATTCGGCCGCTGAAATCGTGCCTTTTTTGAAGTTGGCGCGGGCATGGCGAATTTCACTGGTTTGCGGGAAAGAACCGATATTGGTGGTTGGCAATAATGGCAGTTTCAACCACGCTTGTTGCAATTTGATTCGCTCGGCAAACGGCGATTGACGTTGGTCGGCATTGGCAGGCAGGGCTGCCAAGCGTGCTGCCACTTCCGGACGGTGGATCACCGCAGAAGCGGCACGCGCATCAGCGGCAGCCTGACTGGCGGCAAGCTCGGCTTTCACGCTGTCACGTCCGTTGGTTAATGCTTGTTTAATCACATTCAATTCTTGGATTTTTTGCAAGCTAAAGGCTAACCAAGAGTAGAGATCACGGTCTAATTGCGTTTCCACTTCCAAATCAAACGGGGTGTGCAATAAAGAGCAGCTTGGCGCAATCCATAAGTTTTCGCCCAATTTGGCTTTTAACGGCTCAACCACGTCCAAAACCTGGTTCAAGTTGGCACGCCAGATATTACGCCCATCGATCACCCCGAGCGACAGCACTTTGTCATAATCGGCAAAAGCGCTGATTTGTTGCGGCGCACGCACCAAGTCAAGGTGCAAGCCGTCAATCGGCAAGCTTTTCAGCAAGTCAGTGTGTTCGGCAACTGAGCCGAAGTAAGTCGCAAGCAATAATTTAGCTTGCACTTTTGCCAGTCTTTCATAAGTCGGTTTGAAAGCCGCAATCCATTCAGTCGGTAAATCTACAGTTAAGGCTGGCTCGTCAATTTGGATCCATTCTGCACCGGCTTGCACAAGTGCGGTCAGTATTTCTTCATAAACCGGTAATAATTTATCTAACAAATCTAATCGGTTAAATGTTTGTTTGCCTTTTTCTTTGCCTAACCAGAGGAAAGTGATCGGACCGACGATAGTGGGTTTGGCTTGCAAACCAAGCGCTTGCGCTTCTTGCAGTTGTTGTACATAGTGCGCCGGATTAGCTTTGAATTCGGTATTTTTGTGGAATTCCGGCACGAGGTAGTGATAGTTAGTGTCGAACCATTTAGTCATTTCGATGGCGTGTTGCTGCGTATTGCCTCGTGCCAGTTGAAAGAATTGATCTAAGCTCAGATTGCTGCTGTCGAAGCCGAAACGGGCGGGGATAGCACCGGTGGCGACTTGCAGATCCAAAATATGATCATAAAGGGTGAAATCGGCAACAGCAACATAATCCGCATTAGCGGCGGCTTGGTGTTTCCAGTTTTTTTCACGCAACGCTTTGGCGATGTCGAGCAGATCTTGTTCTGCCAACTCTTTGCGCCAGTAGCGCTCTTGAGCAAATTTGAGTTCACGTTTGGCGCCTACGCGCGGAAAGCCGGCTAAATGAAATGTAGTCATGCTGATATCTCCTGATTATTCATGTTAATTTATTTATAAACAGCCGTCTAAATGGCTATCTGGGATGCAGAATGACGGATTTTAGTATATTATGCAAACTCATAATTTTCACAAAGATGATGAATAATTTTAATGAAGCCGATATTTTTAGAATTACGCCATTTAAAAACCCTGATTGCATTGAAAGAGACCGGTAGCGTCTCTTTGGCGGCGAAACGGATCTATTTGACTCAATCCGCGCTTTCGCATCAAATTAAGCTGCTGGAAGATCAGTATGGTTTAACCCTATTTGAGCGCAAAACCCAGCCGCTGCATTTCACGGCGGCAGGAGAGCGCTTAATTAAGTTGGCTTATGACATTTTACCGCGAGTGATCGAAGCGGAGCTGGATCTGATACGGGTGAAAGAAGGCGATGCCGGACAGCTACGGATTGCGGTGGAATGTCACACCTGTTTTGACTGGCTGATGCCGGCGATGGATTCGTTCCGCCAAAATTGGCCATTGGTTGAGTTGGATATTGTCTCCGGTTTTCATACCGATACGCTTGGATTATTGCTGACGCACCGTGCCGATTGGGCGATCGTCTCTGAAATAGAAGAGACCGCAGGCATTGTGCACCAGCCGTTGTTTGCCTATGAAATGGTGGGCATTTGTTCCAAAGATCACCCGTTGGCGAATAAAGAGGTGTGGCAGGCAGAGGATTTTGCCGAGCAAACCTTGATCACCTATCCGGTACCGGATGATATGCTGGATTTATTGCGTAAAGTGTTGTATCCGGCGGGTATTAATCCTGCTCGGCGCACCAGTGAATTGACTATTGCGATTATTCAGTTGGTCGCCAGCAAGCGGGGCATTGCCGCATTACCATATTGGGCGGTGTTGCCATATTTAGAACGCGGTTATGTGGTGGCACGCAAAATTACGGAGAATGGCTTACAAAGTGAACTGTATGCTGCGGTGCGCGAAAATGATATTCACACAGCGTTCATGCAGGATTTCTTCCATACAGTGAAATCGCAGAGTTTCTCGACGTTGCCGGGCTTATCGGTGCTGGATTAAGCCCGTCAAAAGTCTGTCGTCAATCTGGTTTAACGAGCTTAATTTATAATCCGCCAGCGCCCAGCGTGGATCGTCTTCTTCGTGCGCGGAAGGCACTGCAATACAGCACATTGACGCTGCTTTGACAGCAGTCATGCCGACCACCGAATCTTCAATGCCGACAGCAAAGTGCGGTTCTACCCCCAACTGTTGTGCGGCGTGCAGATAAACCGCTGGGTGTGGTTTGTTGTAAGGTAGTTCGGTTGCAGAAGCAATCGCAGAAAAATAGTCGCGGATACCGCACTTTTGGGTAATGCTTTCCAATAACTCCCGTGGCGATGCCGATGCCACCGCTATTTTTAGATTATGTTGACGCAAACGCACCAACAATGGTTTGACGCCATCCATCAGCGGCTGTTTGTCTAAAATCAGATCTATCGCAGAGCGACAATATTGCTCGGTTGCCTGTTCGACACTCAAATCTGCCGCACCATATTGTTGATATAACTTGCGGATTACCTCTTTTGACGGCACGCCGACCATTTGCCGCATATCTTCAGCGCTGACCGGCAGCCCTAACTGGTTAAAATAGTGAATGCCTGCCTGCTGCCACAAGGGTTCTGAATCGATCAGCACCCCGTCCATATCAAAAATAACTGCTTTGATTCTCGTCATTGTCTATCCTATTAATCTGATAATTTCATCGGCTTGTTGAATATACTGTCCACGGAAACGATGGCTGAAATTGAGTAAATAATAGAGTTGATACAGGGTTTTGCGTTGCTGGTAGCCTTTATCAATAGGATTGATGCTGTTATATGCTTGATAGAATTCAGGCGACAGATCATCAAAGAGATCGGCTAACGCCAAATCACATTCGGCATCGCCCCAATAGCAAGCCGGATCGTAAAGTACAATTTCATTGCCACAAATGCCCATATTGTTATGGTAGAACGCCCCGTGCAACAGTGCGGGTGTTGGTTGATATTTTGCCAGATGAAAACTGACCGATGAGATAATATCCTCAAAATTTCCAAAGTGGATATTTTTTTCTTTACATAACTGAAGCTGCCAGCCGATTCGGTTTTCACTGAAAAAAGTTGACCAGTTTTTCGCCCATGAATTCGGTTGATAAACCGGTCCGAGCCAAGTGTCGTAATCAAAACCGTAACGTTGATTGCCGCCACTGGTATGCAGCGTAGCGAGCTGTGCCGCAAGTTCTGCCATTTTCTCAGGTGGAATCGGTTGCAAATCGAGGGATTCCATTAAAATAAAACTGACATTTTCGGCACAACCCAATGCGTAAACACGAGGCACACGCACAATACCGCTCTTTGCCAAGAGCTCCAGTTGATCCGCTTCGGCACGAAACATCGAACGATAGGATTTATCATTGATTTTGACAAATACCGGAATATTGCCGTCATCAATGATCCAAGATTGGTGCATTTCCCCCCCTGCCACCGGGGTTTTGGATTTAATTGTGTAGTAAGAACCGAACTGATCGGCCAAAAGCTGCGAAATGGCTTTCCACATAATTTAACTCCTTCTAAAGCGGCTTGAGTTGCTATCTTAATCGGAACAGGTTGATTTTACTGTGATTTGGGTCAAACTTTAGCATTGTCGGTATAAAAGCCGCCATAAAACTGCTAAAATCGCCAATAATTTTGTTTAAAGTTTGTTTGTTGACGGATTAAGGATTCATTTTGGCATTATTAAATTTAACTCAGGCTTACCTCTCATTTAGTGATCACCCATTATTGGATCACGCTGATTTGCACATTGAAGCCGGCGAAAGGGTCTGTCTGGTTGGGCGCAATGGTGCCGGCAAATCGACATTGATGAAAATTCTTGCCGGTGAAACCGCACTTGATGACGGCACGTTGCAGTTGGAAAGCGGTGTAGTCGTGTCACGTTTGGAGCAAGATCCGCCACGCCATGTTGAAGATAACGTGTTTGATTATGTGGCGGAAGGTATTGCTGATTTGGCGGATTTATTGAAACACTATCACCATCTGTCGCATGAATTGACCATCAATTATTCCGACGAGCTGATGCAGCAATTGGCGGAAGTGCAGCATCAGTTGGATCACGGCAACGGTTGGCAAGTAGAAAGCCGAATTCAAGATGTATTGCGCTGTTTGGATTTGAATCCGGACACCTTGCTGTCGGAGCTGTCCGGTGGCTGGCAGCGCAAAGCGGCATTGGCGCGCGCATTGGTCAGCAATCCGACGATTTTACTATTGGATGAACCGACTAACCATTTGGACATTGAGGCAATTGATTGGCTGGAAGCGTTTTTACTGGAGTTTTCCGGCAGCATTATTTTTATTTCTCATGACCGCTCTTTTATCCGCAAAATGGCAACTCGAATTGTGGATTTGGATCGCGGTAAACTGGTTTCTTATCCAGGCAATTACGATCTGTATTTAACCACCAAAGAAGAGAATCTGCGGGTCGAAGAATTACAAAATGATCTGTTCGATAAAAAGTTGGCACAAGAGGAAGTCTGGATTCGGCAAGGGATCAAAGCCCGACGCACACGTAACGAAGGGCGCGTGCGAGCGTTAAAAGCACTGCGCGAAGAGCGTCGCCAGCGGCGTGAAGTGTTGGGAACAGCCAAAATTCAAGTGGATAGCGCAATTCGCTCTGGCAAAATTGTATTTGAAATGGAAGCATTAGGCTATCAAATTGAAGATAAAGTGCTGTTGAAAAATTTCAGCGACAACATTATGCGTGGCGATAAAATTGCCTTAGTCGGGCCGAACGGCTGCGGCAAAACCACGTTTATCAAACTGCTGTTGCAGCAATTGACCCCGACTAGCGGCAAAGTGCGGTCGGGTACCAAACTGGAGATTGCCTACTTTGATCAGTATCGTGCCGATCTCGATCCGGAAAAAAGCGTGATGGACAACGTAGCAGATGGCAAACAAGATGTGGAAATCAACGGGCATAAACGCCATGTTTTAGGTTATTTGCAAGACTTCCTATTTCCGCCAAAACGGGCGATGAGCCCGGTGAAGGCGTTGTCTGGTGGCGAGCGCAACCGCCTGTTGTTGGCAAAATTGTTGCTGAAACCGAATAACCTCTTAATTCTTGACGAACCGACCAATGACTTAGATGTGGAAACCTTAGAGTTATTGGAAGATATTTTAAGCGACTATCAAGGCACCTTGATTATTGTTAGCCATGATCGTCAGTTTATCGACAATACCGCCACCGAATGTTACTTTTTTGAGGGTAACGGCGTTTTAAACCACTATGTCGGCGGCTACAGCGATGCTAAACAACAGCAACAAAACTATTTTGAAAGCGTGCAACAAAATGCCACTGCGGCACAGGCAAAAACACAAAGCACGCTTCAGCCAACCGAAGACAAAAAAGCAAAAGCCAAACTGCCGGAGCGTAAAACCAAACTTAGTTTTAAAGAACAGCGGGAATTAGAGCAGCTGCCACAACTACTAGAACAATTGGAAGCGGAAATCGAAAGCTTACAAACTGAAGTCAGCAGCGGTGATTTTTTCCAAAAAGATCATCAATATACCGCAGACACTTTACAACGACTTGCCGATAAAGAACAACAATTGGAACAGAGTTTGCTGCGTTGGGAAGCGTTGGAAAATATGAGTAGCGGTAATGCGTAAAGCCACGACCGCACTTTTCATCAAATTTTGCTCAAATGATCTAAAAGTGCGGTATTGGGATTGAATTTTCCTTAATAAAAAAGGCGATTGAAGGAATCGCCTTTGAAATGCCTATGACAGTATTATTTTTTCAGTTCATCGCTTAAGTGCGGTTGCAGTTTGGTCAAAATCGCTTTGGCAATGCGTGGCGCAGCGGCAACCATATTACCCGATTTCAAATAGTTATGCCCACCGATAAAGTCACTGACGATCCCACCGGCTTCACGCACGATCAAATCACCGGCGGCGCAGTCCCAAGGTTTCAACCCAATTTCAAAATAGCCATCGACACGGTTGGCAGCAACATAGGCTAAATCCAATGCGGCAGAACCAGAACGACGGAAATCTGCGACGTTTTCCAGCAAAGATTGCATAATATTGAGCTGAGTTGGCATATGGTGTTTAGCTTTAAACGGGAAACCGGTTGCCAGAACGGTGCCGTCAAGCTCACGCTTGTTTTCCACCCGCAGACGGGTTTCATTTAATTTTGCTCCTTCGCCACGTACTGCAGTAAACAGTTCGTTACGAATCGGATCATAAACGACGCCGACTTCGGTACGGCCATTTTCACGGATAGCAATCGAAACAGAAAAGTGCGGAAAGGATTTGATAAAGTTGGTGGTGCCATCCAGCGGATCGATAATCCATTGTACATTTTTGTTCTCGCCTTCAATCACCCCAGTCTCTTCGGTAATGATGGTGTGTTCAGGATAAGATTTTTTGATCACCTCGATAATCGCTTGCTCAGCTTCTTTATCAATATTGGTGACGTAGTCATTAGCACGTTTGGTTGTTGTTTCAAGGCTGTCGGGACGCTCATAACCTTTGGCAATCACATTGCCTGCTTTTCGTGCAGCACGAATAGCGATATTTAACATTGGATTCATAATTCCACCGGATTTTAAAGAACAAATAGAAGAAAATTTATTTTGTCATGACAAAACAAAAACTGAACGGATTATAAAGAATTGTGACGGAAATTGCGAGGTAAATTTGCTTTTGTTTCTCACTGTATATTCAGATATAATCGACAACACAAATGACACCATAAATTAGGGGGAAAGAATGGAAACGATCCATTTTCGAATTGATGCGCAAACAAAGCAATTGGCAATGCAAGCGGCTAAAAGACAGCAGACAGATTTGACTAAGTTAATGCGTGAAAGGGCAGAACAGCTGGCAGCAGAAGAGCTGGAATACCAGACCAATACGCATGCTTATTGGCTTGAAACCCAAATAAATGAAGCTATTCAGCGTTATGAAAGCCAACAAACACATTTATTTGATGCCGATCAGAGTCAGCAAAAAATGCAACAATTACGTCGTCAACTAACTGAGGAATAGTCGTGAAGCTATTTTGGGAAGCACAGGCACAGCAAGATCGAGAACAGATTTTCCATTATTTTTTTGAACATGCAGGTTTGGCTTTAGCCGATCAGGTAGATGCAAAGTTTGAAGAGATGGCGCAGCTATTACAGCAAAATCCTCAACTTGGCAAAAAAGTGAAAGAGGCTTCCAGCCGCTACCGCAAGCTGATTGTACCGCACTTTCCATTTATTCTGATTTATGTGTTAGAAAAGGAAAGCCTGATTATTTTAAGAGTGCTGCATTGCGCTCGCAAACTGGCGAGTAATTATTAAAATGAAAATTGAGTTAAAAAATATCCGAATTGTACTCGTAGAAACGTCACACACTGGCAATATCGGCTCGGCGGCGCGGGCGATGAAGACGATGGGGTTGTCGTCGCTGTATTTAGTCGCACCAAAAACATTACCCGATGAGCAGGCAATAGCACTGTCGGCAGGTGCCAATGATATTGTTGAAAGTGCGGTAGTCGTGGAAAACTTTAATCAAGCAGTGGCGGATTGTTCGTTGGTGATCGGCACCAGCGCACGCAGTCGGCATTTGGCGATTCCGCAAATTGATCCGCGTGGTTGTGGTGAGCGAGCCGTGCAATATGCCGAACAAGGTGGCAAAGTGGCAATCGTTTTTGGGCGTGAACGGGTTGGATTGACGAACGAGGAGCTGCTAAAGTGCGGTTTTCATTTGAACATTCCCGCTAATCCGGATTATGCCTCATTGAACTTAGCGATGGCGGTGCAATTAGTCAGTTATGAAATTCGTATGGCGATGTTAGGCTGTCGACAACCAGTGTCAACCGCACTTGCCACGGAGGTTAACGAAAAGCCGACACAGCAGGAGCTTGACTATTTCTTTAAACAAACCGAACAGCTCTATCGTCAGTTGAATTTTATTCAAAACAGTGCTGTGATGCCGAAATTGCGTGGTCTGTATGCCCGTGCTGATCTGCGCAAAAATGAGTTGAATATTTTGCAAGGAATGCTGGCGGCAGTAAAGAAAAGTGTGGTTGGCAGCCAATGAAGAAATGGTGAATGCTACGATAGATGAAAACATACGAAAATAGTCGGGTTTAAAGTTGACTAAAATAGTCTGGTATGAAAGAATCAGCTCATAACATAATGATTGAGGATAGGCTATGAAATTGACATCTAAAGGGCGTTACGCGGTGACGGCAATGTTGGATATTGCGCTCCATTCACAACGTGGCGAAATCGAAATGCCGATTACGCTGGCTGAAATTTCAGATCGTCAACAAATTTCACTTTCCTATTTAGAACAGTTATTTGCAAAATTGCGCCGTTATGGTCTGGTCAAGAGTGTGCGTGGGCCGGGCGGCGGTTATTTATTGGGGATGCCGATTGATAAAATTGCGATCGGCATGATCATCGCCGCGGTGAATGAAAACATTACGGCGACAAAATGTAAAGGCAAAGGAAACTGTCAGGGCGGAATCACTTGTTTGACACACTCGTTGTGGGAGCAGTTGAGTGAGGAGATCGAGGATTTTCTGAACGGCATTACGATTGCCGATTTAGTGAATAAGCAGAATCAACGTAGTGCGTTAAAAAAACATTTGGATCAACAACCATTTCAAGTCGTCAGTCGTACTTAAAGTGCGGTTGATAGTGTTAATTTTTCAGGAGTGAAAATGAAATTACCAATTTATTTGGATTATGCGGCAACTTGCCCGGCAGACGAGCGAGTCGCTAAAAAAATGATGGAATTTATGACCTATGAAGGGATTTTCGGTAACCCGGCTTCCCGTTCGCACCGTTTTGGCTGGCAGGCTGAAGAGGCGGTGGATATTGCACGTAATCAAGTTGCAGATTTGATTGGTGCAGATTCAAGAGAGATCGTATTTACTTCCGGTGCGACTGAATCCGATAATTTGGCGATCAAAGGGGCCGCGCACTTTTACCAAACTAAAGGTAAACACATCATCACGTGTAAAACCGAACATAAAGCGGTGTTGGATACCTGTCGTCAGTTGGAACGTGAAGGATTTGAAGTCACGTATCTAGAGCCAGAAGCCGATGGTTTGGTCGATTTGGCAAAACTGGAAGCCGCAATGCGTGACGATACTATTTTGGTGTCGATTATGCATGTGAATAATGAAATCGGTGTGATTCAAGATATCGAAAAAATCGGCGATTTGTGCCGTGCGAAGAAAGTGTTATTCCACACCGATGCGACGCAAAGTGTCGGCAAAGTGGAGATTGATTTAAGCAAATTGAATGTAGATTTGATGTCGTTTTCCGGTCATAAACTCTATGGACCGAAAGGCATCGGCGGTTTGTATGTACGCCGTAAACCACGGGTGCGGATTGAAGCGATGATCCACGGTGGGGGTCATGAGCGCGGGATGCGTTCAGGCACATTGCCGGTACATCAAATTGTGGGGATGGGTGAAGCCTATCGGATCTGTAAGGAAGAGATGGCGACAGAAATTCCACGGATTAAAGCACTGCGTGACAGACTGTATAACGGTTTGAAAGATATCGAAGAAGTGCATGTCAACGGCTCATTGGAACAGCGTGTTGCTGGCAATTTGAACATCAGTTTCAACTATGTTGAAGGCGAGTCGTTGATGATGTCGCTGAGTGATTTAGCGGTCTCTTCCGGTTCTGCTTGTACTTCAGCAAGCCTTGAGCCGTCTTATGTACTGCGTGCCTTAGGCTTGAATGATGAATTGGCGCACAGTTCGATTCGTTTTTCTATCGGACGCTATACCACAGAAGAAGAGGTGGATTACGCCATCGAGTTGGTCAAAAAAGCAGTCAATAAATTGCGTGAACTGTCACCGTTGTGGGATATGTTTAAAGAAGGTGTTGATTTGAATTCAGTACAGTGGACAGCCCACTAATTAAGTAAAGAATAGGAGCAAGAAAATGGCATACAGCGAAAAAGTTATCGATCATTATGAAAATCCGCGTAACGTGGGATCATTTGATAAAAAAGAACAAAACGTCGGAAGTGGTATGGTCGGTGCGCCAGCTTGTGGCGATGTGATGCAGTTGCAGATCAAAGTCAGCGATAACGGCATTATCGAAGATGCACGTTTTAAAACCTACGGTTGTGGTTCGGCGATTGCCTCCAGCTCATTGATCACGGAGTGGGTGAAGGGGAAATCATTGGACGAAGCCGGTTCGATTAAAAACAGCCAAATCGCCGAAGAGTTGGAATTGCCACCGGTGAAAGTTCACTGTTCAATTCTGGCAGAAGATGCGATCAAAGCTGCAATTGCTGATTATAAAGCTAAAAATAATAAATAATACGACTCCCTACTTGGTGTTGTGCCAAGTAGGGTTTTCCATTTCAGAGTCATCTTTAGTAGTAGAATAAGGAAATGATATGGGTGTCAATTTAACTGAAAGTGCTGCCAATCGTGTACGGACATTTTTGCAAAACCGTGGCAAAGGGGTTGGTTTGCGTTTAGGGGTGAAAACATCGGGCTGTTCCGGTTTGGCTTATGTGTTGGAATTTGTCGATACGCTGAATGAAGACGATCAGGTGTT
The DNA here is from genome assembly GCA_006228005.1 of Testudinibacter crocodili. GTDB lineage: Bacteria > Pseudomonadota > Gammaproteobacteria > Enterobacterales > Pasteurellaceae > Chelonobacter. The sequence continues at coordinate 33,648 of VDHG01000091.1, read as the reverse complement.
TGAACAACACGGCGTAAAAGTGATTATCGACAGTAAAAGCTTGGTCTATCTTAAAGGTACGCAATTGGATTTTGTAAAAGAGGGGCTGAACGAAGGCTTCAAATTTAATAATCCGAATAAAAAAGATGAATGTGGCTGTGGTGAGAGCTTTACGGTATAAAGTGCGGTTAATCGATCAGGAAACAGAATGCAAAACCCATTTGAACTTTTTAATCTAGCCGTTGAATTTAATCTCGATACCGCACTTTTATCTCAGCGTTATTTAAGCTTGCAAAAAGCTTATCACCCAGATAATTTTGCGACCTCCTCCAGTGCAGAACAATTGAAAGCAGTGCAGTATGCCGCTGAGATTAATGACGCTTACCAAGTGCTGAAAAATCCGATTCGTCGTGCCGAAGCGATTTTACAACTGAATTGGACACAGCCACTCAATCCGGAAGAGACGGTGAAAGACAGCGAATTTTTGTTGCAACAATTGATGTTGCGTGAAGCTCTGGAAGCAGCAGCTTGTAGTTGTGACGAAGATGAGATTGCGACCTTGCGCGATAAAGCTGAAGTCTTACGCCGACAACAATTACAGGCGATTGAAACAGCGATTCGGCAAAAAGGATGGGCGCAACTAAAACAGCAGATAGACCGTTTGAAATTTATTGAAAAACTGTTGTTGGAAGTAGAACAAATCGAAGATCGCTTATACGGCTAATGCTATACTAGCGGCTGTTTATAATACGAATAAGCGAACCTATGCCATACTAAAACCGCACTTCGCTTATTAGTTTTTTACTTTTACTCTTATTCTGATAAAAACGGAAATATAACATGGCATTACTTCAAATTGCCGAACCCGGGCAAACTGCTGCGCCACATCAACACCGTTTGGCGGTGGGGATCGATTTAGGTACGACCAACTCGTTATTGGCGACCGTGCGTAATGGTGCTAGCGAAATTTTAGCCGATGTGGACGGCAATGTTTTGATTCCTTCGGTCGTCAATTATGCGCTGGATAAACCGTTGGTTGGCTGTGCTGCCTTAACAAGGGCGGTTAGCGAACCGCAACAAACCGTAATTTCGGTTAAACGTTTGATCGGGCGTAGTTTAGTCGATGTACAACAACGTTATCCCAATTTGCCGTATCACTTTCAAGCGAGCGAAAACGGCTTGCCATTAATTGAAACCGCACAAGGCAATTTTAGTCCGGTACAAATTTCAGCCGATATTCTGAAAAAACTCAATCATCTGGCGGAGGCCCGTTTAGGCGGTGAACTGTCGGGTGCGGTGATTACCGTACCAGCATATTTTGATGATGCCCAACGGCAGTCGACCAAAGATGCGGCACGTTTAGCCGGTCTGCAAGTATTGCGCCTGCTGAATGAACCGACCGCAGCGGCGATTGCTTACGGTTTAGATTCCGGACAAGAAGGGGTGATTGCCGTCTATGATTTAGGGGGCGGCACTTTTGATATTTCTATTTTGCGGCTATCAAAAGGCGTGTTTGAAGTGCTTGCCACCGGTGGTGATACCGCACTTGGCGGTGATGATTTCGATCACCTACTTGCCGCTTGGATTGAACAACAATCGGGTATTGTTGCGACCAATAACATTGAACGCCGCCAGCTATTGGAAACAGCGATTGCGACTAAAGTACAATTAAGTGCAGAAAGTGCGGTCAAGGTGCAGTTTAAAACATGGCAGGGCGAAATCAGTCGCACCCAGTTTGATCAACTGATTCAACCGTTGGTGAAACGCTCGCTAATGGCGTGCCGTCGTGCGTTGAAAGATGCACAGGTCGGCCAAGAGGACGTATTGCAAGTGGTGATGGTCGGTGGCTCAACCCGTGTTCCGGTAATCCGTGAACAAGTGGGTGAATTTTTCGGTAAAACGCCGTTGACTTCAATTGATCCGGATAAAGTGGTGGCGTTAGGCGCAGCGATTCAAGCCGATATTTTGGTGGGTAATAAAACAGACGCCGATATGTTGTTGCTTGACGTGACACCGTTGTCATTGGGAATAGAAACCATGGGCGGTCTGGTGGAAAAAATCATTCCGCGCAACACCACTATTCCGGCCGCACGCGCACAAGAGTTCACCACTTTCAAAGATGGGCAAACCGCAATGACGGTGCACATCGTGCAAGGCGAACGGGAAATGGTGGCGGATTGCCGCTCGCTTGCCCGTTTCACCTTGCGTGGTATTCCACCGATGGTGGCTGGGGCGGCGCATATTCGGGTGACTTATCAGGTTGATGCCGATGGTTTACTCAGTGTGACTGCGATGGAAAAATCCACCAAGGTGCAGTCATCAATTCAGGTGAAACCGTCTTATGGTTTAAGTGAAAATGAAATCAGAGAGATGATTCATGCCTCGATCGAAAATGCTGAACTGGATATTGAAGCGCGCCGTTTGACGGAACAGCGTGTTGAAGCGAGCCGTGTGATCGAGGGCGTAGAAGAAGCTCTAAAGCAAGATCAACGCTTATTGTCTGCCGAAGAATTGGCGCAAATTGAAGCGCAAATCGACAAATTGCGACAACAGCTTGAACAACAAGACAGCGAGTTGATCAAGCAGGGAATTAAACAACTTGATATCGTGACCCGTGATTTTGCCGCTCGCCGAATGAATCAATCGGTGCGTAGCGTCCTGCAAGGTCACAGTATCGATGAACTTGAAAACAATTAATTATTAAAAAGGATTTAAGAAATGCCAAAGTTAATTTTTCTTCCTCATGAAAGCTTATGCCCGGAAGGAATGGTAGTAGAAGCCGAACGTGGCGAAAGCATTTTGGATGCTGCATTAAATGCGGGGATTGAAATTGAACATGCCTGTGAAAAATCATGTGCCTGTACCACTTGCCATGTGGTGGTGCGTGAAGGTTTTGACTCGTTAAATGAAAGTAGCGATCTGGAAGAGGATATGCTGGATAAAGCTTGGGGTTTGGAAATCGAAAGCCGTTTAAGTTGTCAAGCAGTGGTCGGCAATCAGGACTTAGTGATCGACATTCCACGCTACACCATCAATCACGCCAGAGAAGAACATTAATTCTAAAAGGATTTTCAAGATGAAGTGGCAGGATACGCAAGATATTGCATGGGCGCTATCGGAGTTATATCCCGATACTGATCCTAAAACCGTACGTTTTACCGATATGCACGCCTGGATCTGTGATCTAGACGGATTTGATGACGATCCGCAAAAATCTAATGAAAAAATCTTGGAAGCGATCTTATTGCTCTGGCTAGATGAGTTTGATGATTAGTCGCTTGGGCGCACTTACCTGAAGCGCTCGCCATTTTGAATAGGTTGGGGGTAGACCAACCTATTTTTCAGCTTAATTTTTAAACCGTAACTACTTTGCGTAACGCCGCACTTTCAAAGCATTTTTCCAGTAATGTCATCACTTTTGTTGCTTGTGCTATGGTGACGATCAGCGGGGCATTGGCGGTAATGGCGGCGTAGATATTGTCATAATAGGCAGCATAGCTCATGGAGGGGGATTCGATTTTGCCACGAAAGTGGATACCGTTGAGATCGGTGTTGAGTATACCCCAATCGGCTTCATCTTCCAGATTCCAGTTGCCGCGCGGTTCGATGCCTTGCGCTAGTCTGGATTCTTGAATGTCCATAGTTTGTTTGAGATACGAGCCGTGACGACCATGTAGAGCGAGATGTGGTGCTTTTTCGCGGACATATTTACTGGCGGTCAGTTCCACTTTTAATTGTGGGTAATATAGATAAATTTGGAAGTTATCATCGCTCAATGCTCCCTCGTGCTGATAGCGAATATCGGCAAACAGTGCTTGCGGCATACCGAAAGTATCCACCGCATGATCCAATAAATGTACCCCTAAATCATAGACTAAGCCAATGCCTTTTTCGCCGGTTTCTTTCCATGCTTTCGGATTTTTGTTGGCGCTGTAGCGGTCATACCGCACTTGATAGTCCACTATATCGCCAATCAGATTATTGGCGATGATATTTTTAACTGCTTGAAAGCCACTATCCCAGCGGCGGTTTTGGTAAGGTGAGAAGACAATTCCAGCTTCAGTAGCCAGACGACCTAATTCGATTGCTTCATCTGTGGTTACGCTGACCGGCTTTTCTACAATAATATGCTTGCCCGCCTTAATGGCTTGTTTTGCCAACGGATAATGCGTTAAATTCGGGGTGGTGATAATCACCAGATCAATCTCATCGGTTAACAGCTCGGCAAAATCCCGCACCACTTCCACATCAGGAATTTTCTGTTTGGATTTTTCACTGCTGCGTTCAAACACCTTTTTAATGTTAAAACGTGGATCAATCAGCAAAAAAGGGACATGAAAAACTTGAGCTGACATGCCGAAACCGGCAATAGCAACGTTAATGATAGGTTTCATTTTTCCTCCGATTATTTAATTCGTTCTAAATGTGCTAAAAGTGCGGTTGCTGGAATGCGCTGGATTTGGCGTAGACGTAGTAGTAAGAAAACCGATGCAAAGGTCAAGCATAATACAAACCCGATCCAAAAGCCTTGTGCTGCCAAAGGAGTACCAAGCCAGTCGGTTAAACCGCTGATGTAGCCGACCGGCATACCGATTACCCAATAGCACAGTAATGAGATTATCAAAATCGCTTTGGTGTCTTTATAGGCACGCAGCGCACCGCCGGCGATCACTTGGATACTGTCGGGAATTTGATAAGCCGCAGCAAACAGTAATAGAAAAGACGCCATCGCAATAACCTCTTGATCACTGACAAAAATCTGGGCAATTTGGCTGCGGAACAGCAGGGTTAAAATCGCGGTGGCTGTGGCAACAATCAGCCCTAGGCCAAGTGCGCTGTAGCTGACCTGTTTCGCACCTTCGACATTTTGTTCTCCTAAGCGCTGCCCGACTAAAATGGTGGTTGCCATTGAAATTGAGAGTGGCAACATAAAGACAAATGAACTGGTTTGCAGGGTGATTTGGTGGCTGGCAACCACATTGGCGCCCAGTGGCGCAATCAACAGTGAAACAATGGTAAACAAAGTGACTTCGGCGCATAACGTCAGCGCAATCGGCACGCCTAAATTGAGTAGTTTACGCAGCGTCAACCAGTCGGGTTTTTCTAAAAGTTGCGGGAACAATTTCAAGTCTTTTTGATTTTTTGCACGGTAGCAGTAGATCAAAATCATCAACATCATCAGCCAATTGACAAGTGCGGTAGCGATTCCGCAACCTACCGCACCAAATGCCGGTAGCCCTAGTTTACCGTAAATAAAAATATAATTCAGTGGAATATTCAGCAACAAACCGATAAAGCCGATCACCATTGCCGGCTTGGTTTTTGCCAAGCCATCATTTAAACCGCGAAAGTTGATCATCAACAAATACGGCACGATTCCGAATGCCATCGCCTGTAAATATTGGCTGGATATTGTCGCTAAGCGTGGTTCCATTCCCATAAAATCAACAATAACATAGCTGTTATAGATTAAAGCAAACAATGGCATGCTGATCAATAGTACGATCCAGATGCCTTGCCGTACTTGATGAGCAATCCGTTTGCGTTGTCCTGAACCGTTGAGATAAGCGATAGTTGGAGGCAGCGCCAGCAACAATCCATGCCCGAACAGCACCAACGGAAACCAGATGGAAGCACCGATCGAAATGGCTGCCATGTCAGCTGCACTGACACGCCCTGCCATAATCGTATCGATCATCCCCATCGAACTTTGCGCAATTTGTGCGATCAAAATCGGTAAGGCGATTTTAATTAATTGTCGCATTTCTATACGGTGTTGACCGTTTGCAGTGAACTTTAGCATAAATAAATTCTGCCTAATTTAGGAAAAAGATTTATAATCTGAGTGTTAATTTGAATAATAAATAACTCAAGAGAGCAAATATGTTTACAGGCATTATACAGGGTAAAGCCCGAATTGAATCAATTGAAACAAAAAAAGATTTTCAAACCCATATCATCAAAATGCCATCGGATTTATTGGACGGGTTGAAATTGGGGGCTTCAGTAGCACATAACGGGGTATGTTTGACCGTGACCAGAATTGACGGCGATTTATTGAGCTTTGACCTGATGCAGGAGACTTTGCGGATCACCAATCTGGGGGATTTGCAACCGGGAGACGAAATTAATATCGAGCGTGCGATGAAAATCGGTGATGAAATCGGTGGGCATATGCTCTCCGGTCATGTGTATAGCATGGCGCTCATCGAGCGGATTATCGAAACAGAGAACAACTATCAAATTTGGTTTCAACTGCAACAACCACAGCTGATTAAATATATTCTGACCAAAGGTTATGTCGCCATTGATGGCATCAGTTTGACCATTGGTGCGGTGGCAGAGAGCCGTTTTTGTGTCAACTTGATTCCGGAAACGTTGCAACGAACCATTATTGGACAGAAAAAAATTGGTGACAAAGTCAATATCGAAATCGACTCGCAAACTCAGGCAGTTGTGGATACGGTAGAGCGCTATTTAGACAGAAAGTAGCTGTGGTTTATATTCAAAGTGCGGTCAGACCGCACTTTTATCGGTGTCAATATTCCGTTTTGTCTTTGAATTCACACAAATCTTCGATAATACAGGCGCCACAGCGCGGTTTGCGGGCGATGCAGGTATAGCGCCCGTGCAGAATCAGCCAATGGTGCACGTCAACTTTGAATTCTTTTGGTACGACTTTTAGCAGTTTTTCTTCTACTTTCACCACGTCTTTGCCGGGGGCAAAGTTGGTGCGGTTTGACACCCGAAAGATATGAGTATCAACAGCAATTGTCGGCCAACCGAAAGCGGTATTCAGCACCACGTTTGCAGTTTTCCGCCCAACACCAGGCAGCGCTTCCAGCGCTTCGCGTGACTCCGGCACTTCGCCGTGGTGCAGATCCAACAGTAAGCGGCAGGTTTTGATCACATTTTCTGCTTTGCTGTTATATAACCCAATGGTTTTAATGTATTCTTTCAAGCCATCCACGCCTAAATCCCAGATCGCTTGTGCAGTGTTAGCAACCGGAAACAGCTTATCAGTGGCTTTGTTGACCCCTTTATCGGTAGCTTGCGCCGAAAGGATCACCGCAATCAACAGCTCGAACGGTGAGCTGAAGTTGAGTTCAGTGGTTGGTTTTGGGTTGGCGTCACGCAGGCGTGTTAGAATTTCAATTCGTTTTTGCTGATTCATACCGCACTTTATCCTTTTTTATTATCGATCAGGTTTTTCAGCGCCAAGATTAAGCCCAAGCCAATAAAAGCACCCGGCGGCAGAATTGCCAACAGAAAGCTGGTATCGACATGTAGAATCTCAAGGCGAAGTGCCTTCGCCCAACTGCCGAACAGTTGATCCAACCCGGCAAATAGCGTGCCACTGCCTAAAATTTCTCGCATTGCGCCCAGTACAAACAGGCTGCATGTCATGCCAAGTCCCATTGAAAAGCCGTCAAACATCGATGGTAATACTGCATTTTTACTGGCAAAGGCTTCGGCGCGCCCGATCACGATACAGTTGGTGACGATCAACGGAATGAAAATTCCCAATGCCAAATATAAGTCATAGACAAAGGCGTTCATTAACAACTGTACGCCGGTGACAGTTGCTGCGATAATCATCACATAAATCGGGATTCGGATTGCGTGCGGAATTGCGCGGCGGCACAGTGAAACGATGGAATTGGTGCAGATTAGCACCAACATGGTTGCCAATCCCAACCCAAGCGCGTGGGTAACACTGTTCGAAACTGCCAACAGCGGGCAAAGACCTAGCAATTGAACTAGGGTCGAATTGTTATCCCACAAGCCCTGACGAAAAATTCCTTGCCAATCAGTGTTGCTAACGACTGGCGTAATATCATGAATTTCAATTTCGCCAAGGCTGTTTTTTACTGTGGTTTCAGACATATTTCTTCCTCTTAATCACAAGCTGGAAATTGTGTTAGCGACGACCGTTTGAAGTCGGTGATAACCGTTAGCGCCGCTTGTTTTACCGCATTGACAACCGCTCTTGGGGTGATAGTGGCACCGGCAAATTGATCAAACTTGCCACCGTCTTTTTTCACTGCCCATTGCTGCTGGTTTTCCAGCGAGAATAGCTGCTGATCAAAACTGTAGATCCAATCGGATTTCTCTGCCTCAATTTTGTCGCCTAAGCCAGGGGTTTCTTTGTGATTTAATACCCGCACACCCAACACCGTTCCGTCAGGGCGGATGCCGAGCAAAATGTCGATCCGCCCGGAATAGCCTTGATTGGTGCTGGCTTTTATTGCATATGCGCTGATTTCGTCCTGTTTACGGGCGATATAAATCGCTTTTAAAAATGGGTAACGCTTTTGATCCGGTACGACACAAGCGTCGATTAAAGCATTATCAAAATAATCAGCCGGAATCACTTGGTTTAGCAGCTGTCGCTGCTGGTTTAACGCTGCGTTTTGAATACGATCACGGGTCAGCAGAAAAACACCGATTGAAAGTGCGGTGCAGAGCAGGGCGACAAATGCCAAAATGACGGCAGATCGAAATGTGGTTTTCAGCATCGCTCGTTCCTATTTGTTTAGGTTATTGACCCGGTAACCGTAAACTCGTGGTCGGGTGTAGTGATCGATTAACGGCACACTGATATTGGCCAGCAAAATCGCAAAGGCGACGGCATCAGGATAGTTGCCATAGTAGCGGATAATATAGATTAAAAAACCCACTAACGCACCAAATACCAGCTTGCCTTTCGGGGTGATTGACGCTGTCACCGGATCGGTGGCGATAAAGAAAGCGCAGAACATAGTGGCTCCGCTCAGTAGTTGTGCTAGCGGGTTTAGTGCGATCTGTGGTGCCAGCAGCCAGTTTGCTGCACTAAGCAGGGTTAAACTGAGTAAAAGTGCGGTCGGAATTTGCCAATGAATAATTTTTTTCCATAGCAATAACAAACCACCGAGCAAAAATGCTAGGTTGAGCTGCCACCAGCCAGTGCCCAGAAAATCGAACCACTGACTGCGGCTGAAAATGGGTGAGCGCAGAATGTTGTTTAGGGATTGTTGATTGTGCAAACCGCTCTTGATTGAATCCAGCGGAGTCGCTTGACTGATACCGTCAATGGTGCCGACCAACTGCAACAAGGAATAACCGTCGCTGCTGATGTCATTGAAAATCAGGCTGATACCATCATTCCAAGTCGGAGGCTCATGTAATAATGTAATCGGCGGCATCCAACTGGTCATTTGCAATGGGAAGGAGATCAATAGCACCACATAACCGACCATCGCCGGGTTAAATGGGTTTTGCCCTAAGCCGCCATACACATGTTTGCCAAGAATCACGGCACAAAAAGTACCGATTAAAATAATCCAGTAAGGGGCGTAGGGCGGAATTGCGACCGCCAAAATTAAGGCCGTTAAAATTACACTGAAATCGGCAACATAAAAGAAAATGGGTTTGCGGCGCAACAGTGTCACCACGAGTTCTAAGCCGTAGGCAAAACTGGCTGCCAATACGATTTGAATCAGCACGCCTACGCCAAAATAATACCACTGCACAGCAATCGCAGGCAGCATCGCAGCAATCACCCACAACATAAAACGGGCAGTTAAATTGCTGGAGTGAGTATGCGGGGAACTGGTCATTTTAAACATATTTTTCCCTATAATTTGTCAATATTGCTGATAGCACTATTTTGTTGCGCCGCTTTTTTGGCTTTGGCTCGGGCAATGGCGGCGGCAACTGCTGCTTTGCGTGGGTCATCGGTTTCGGTGACCGCACTTGGCTTAGCTTCTGCGCTATTTGAGGTTGGATCTACCGGTTGAGTGGCGGCTTTTTTGGCTTTGGCTCGGGCAATCGCGGCGGCAACAGCGGCTTTGCGTGGGTCATCACTTTCACTGACCGCACTTGGCTTATTCTCTTCGTTGTTTGAAGTTGGACTTAGCGATGGAGTGGCAGCTTTTTTAGCTTTGGCTCGGGCAATAGCGGCGGTAACAGCGGCAGATTTTGGTTGTGTTTCATTGCGTTTTGTATCATTCGTTGGCTCATCATGCTGGTCGCTAATCGCACTTTCAGGTCTAGCGAGTTGCGCTTGTTCTCTAGCCTGACGTAGCGCTTTGCGTTGTGCGATCAAAGCACGATTGTCCGGTACAATTTCCCCATTGTCGCTGATAATAGGTTGTGGTGTCGAATGATTTTGGGCTTCAGCATCGGCTTGTGCGGCTTTTTTAGCTTTCAAACGTTCAAGAGCGGCTTTGACCGGATCTTGCCCTTTTTGCTGCGCAATCTCTTGACGGCGTTTTTCTGCCGCCTGCTGTGCCCGCAATTCGCGCTGCTGTTTCTCTTTCAACAAGCGTGCTTCACGCTGTTCAAACCGCACTTTGGCTTCTTCCGCTAAGCGTTCTTTATGTTTAATCTCAGCTATCTTGGCTTTTTCCTGACGGAAATATTGAATCAGTGGAATATTGCTCGGACAAACATAAGCGCATACGCCGCATTCAATACAGGAGCTGAGGTCATATTGCTCAGATTTTTCATGATCTTCACTGCGTGCAAACCAATATAATTGCTGTGGCAGTAGTTGTACCGGACAGGCATCAGAACAGCTGGAACAACGGATACAGCTCTGTTCCGGCGGTGGTGGCGCATATTCGAAATGATCCGGTGCAATCAGGCAGTTGGTCATTTTGGTGACCGGTGCTTGTGGATTTGGTAGAATATAGCCCATCATCGGACCACCAACAAAAATTGGTAGACGAGAATCTGACTGATAATTCACCTGTTCGAGCAAGGCGGCAATCGGCGTTCCTAAACGAACCCAGTAATTGCGTGGTTGTGGGATTTTATCACCCGTTAAGGTCACGACCCGTTCAATTAATGGCTCGTCATCGAGCACCGCTCTTTTAATCGCAAAAGCAGTGCCGACATTATGCATTAAAATCCCTAATGAAGAAGAACGGGCATTTTTTGGCACTTCCAATCCAGTTAAAATTTGAATCAGCTGTTTGGACGCTCCAGAGGGATAAATCGTCGGAATCACCCGCAAATCGATATCATTTGCGCCTTGTAAGGCGTGCTTCACCGCTTGAATCGCTGCGGGTTTATTGTCTTCAATCGCGAAAATCACCTTTTCTGGACGGGTCAGATAGCGCAGAATACGGATACCTTCCAGCATTTCAGCGGTATAATCTTGCATCAGACGATCATCACAGGTGATATAAGGTTCACATTCAGCACCGTTGATAATCAACAATTTAATGCCGCTGGTGACATGACGGATTTTATTGGCACTGGGAAAAACCGCACCGCCAAGACCAGCGATGCCGGCTTGATAAATACGGGTGAGCAGCTGCTCAGCGCTGAAGGTCATAAAATCATCAGGCAAAGTGCGGTCACGCCACTGATCGGCACCGTCGGCTTCCAAGACTAAAATGGGTTCGGACAAGCCCGATGGGTGGTTGGCGGGATAGTTGCCAATATCAATAATTTTCCCGGATGTTGGTGCATGAACCGGCAGTTTGCTGAAGTGTTGGCTGTGGGTCAGCGCTTGTCCTTTCAGCACCTTGTCCCCGATATTGACGAGCAGTTCCGCTGCTTCGCCGACATGCTGTTTCAGCGGAATATAAAAGCGTTCACCGCACTGTTCGCCGTAGGCAATTCGTCCAATCTTTTTCTGATTGGATTGGGATTTCATCTCGGCTGGATGAATACCGCCGGGGAATTGCCAGAGGCGATTAGCATTGATGCGTTCAATAATATCAGTCATGCCGCACTCCAACGCTGTTGTGAGCAGTAATCGTGTTTTTTTGATTGATATTCAAGATTGGAATCACCAGTTTTGGATCAAATTTCCAGTTCCAGTGGTCGATGTCAGTTTTGATCGGTTCCATGGTAATACAATCGGTTGGACAAGGCGCAACACATAATTCGCAGCCGGTGCAGAGATCGGCAATAACAGTGTGCAGCGTTTTGTTTGCGCCGATAATGGCATCGACCGGACAGGCTTGAATGCATTTGGTACAGCCAATGCACATATCTTCATGGATAAAAGCGACTTTGACTTCAGGCGCACCTTCATCAAAATCGGTTTTTGGCACCTCAACGCCCAGCATATCAGCCAGTTGTACCACCAGCGGTTGTCCACCGGGTACACATTTAGTGATGATGTCGCCGTTGGCAATTGCTTCAGCATAAGGTCGGCAGCCGGGGTAACCGCATTGTCCGCATTGACTTTGTGGCAAAATAGCATCAATTTGATCGACAATTGGATCACTTTCTACTTTCAGTTTAATCGATGAAAAACCGAGTACTGCGCCAAAAATTAAGGCGAGAAAAGCAATAATGATCAGCACCCAGTGAAGTGCGGTTAATTGACTGAAGAGTTCCATCAGTTCGGCACCAGTCCAGTGAAACCCAAAAATGCCAGCGACATCAGTCCTGCGGTGATCAGTGCAATCGAAGCACCACGAAATGGTGTTGGCACGTCAGCGGCGCTCAAGCGTTCACGCAGTGCCGCAAATAGCACCAACACTAATGAAAAACCTAAGGCGGCACTGAAACCATACAATACTGACTGCACTAAGTTATGCGCAAGATTGATATTCAGCAATGCCACGCCGAGCACCGCACAGTTGGTGGTAATCAATGGCAAAAAGATACCGAGCAGTCGATAAAGTGCCGGGCTGGTTTTGTGGATCACCATTTCGGTAAATTGGACAACGACAGCGATGACTAAAATAAAGACTAAAGTGCGTAAAAATTCAGCGCTTAGCGGCAGCAAAATATAACGATCAATCAAATACGAGCAAAGGGAGGCAACCGTCAACACAAATGTTGTTGCCAGTCCCATACCGATTGCAGTTTCAATTTTTTTTGATACGCCCATAAACGGACAGAGTCCTAAAAATTTGATTAGGACAAAGTTGTTGACAAGTGCGGTACCAATCATTAATAAAAGGTAATCAATCATAATATTTCAACTGAAAAAAACAGAGCGATATTATCCCCGTTTCTCTAATGAAGAACAATACTTAAAACAGATTAAATTCTAGCCTTCTAACATCAGAGGCGGCGGTAGTGGCTCGGATTCTCCCAAAAAATAAGGGCCTTTTTCGGTTAACAGATCCCAGATCATGTAAAGACGTGCGAAAAATTCGCGTACTCTGACGCTGTAATGACCGCTTGGATATTCCGCCACATAGCAAATAGCATCGATATTGTAGTATTGGGCGATAAATAAGGCCCGTTCACAGTGGAATTTTTGTGAAACAATAGTGATGGAATTGGCGTGGAAAATGGTTTTGGCGCGGATCACTGAATCCAGGGTACGAAAACCGGCAAAATCCAAATACATAAACTCACTGTTAACGCCAAGTTTGCGCAGATCATAAAACATGTTGCGTGGCTCGTTGTATTGTGGAGTGCGATTATCTCCACTCAACAATAAATAATCCACTTTATTGTTTTTTATCAATTGCTGTGCAGCCAGTAATCGGTTGTAATAAAACAAGTTAAGTGAATTATCGCTAAAATAGCGTGAGGTTCCCAACACTAGCGCATAAGGGCGGTGCGGTACGGCGTTTATGTCATCATAGATATTTTTTCGCACATAAAAGCCGATCAATTGATCAGTCAATAACACCAGAATAGCAAAAAATGAGAGAAAAAAGGCTACATATTTTAAAACGGGTGATAAAAACCGACAGATGCCCATACAACGGTGTCCATGGGGGGACAGCGTTGTCGACGGAGGTGTTGAGTTTTTTTTCAATAGCATATAAATTGCTCACCCTTATGTGTTTTTATCGTTAGGACACGAGAATGACAGCCATTTCAGGATAATTGCCAGCTTATATCGGATTCTACTTAAGCATATCATTTGAAAAGTAAAAACCGTTTCGATTATTTTAGCAAGATTGCGCAGCCAGCGCCAAGACAAAATTAGTTTACCGCTTGCGATGGCCGCTTTCTTGGTAAGTAATGTATAAAATTGAAAAAATAATCAGGGCGGCACCCAGCCACAAGCGTCCCGGCGGTTGTGCTTGAAAAATAAGCCAGCCCGCCAATACATTTAGTGGTAATTTCAAAAAATCAAAGGGCTGCAAATAGGCAGCGTCTGCTAAATTATAGGCTTTTGCGATTGCCAATTGTGCGATCGCAGTTAAGAATCCCAATAAAATCAAATAGCCTAGTTGCATAATATCCGGCGAAGTGAATTGTGAAGATTGTAATACACTGAGTAAATTAAACGGCGTTATCAGAATGAACAGGTATACCACAATGGTAGTTGGTGATTCGGATGAGGACAGTTTTTTGACCATTAAAGAATAAATGGCCCAGCAAAGTGCGGCAGCAAGTGGCAAAAGTGCAACTGGGTTAAAATCTTCAGACCATGGTTTTAAGATAATCATCGCACCACAGAAGCCGAACAAGGTTGCGGTGATTCGGCTAAAACCAACTTTTTCTTTTAAAAATAGTGCGGCGCCCAAGGTCGCAAACAGCGGTGAAGTCATAATCAAGGCGATGCCTTGCCAAATTGGAATCGGGTAAATTAATGCACTGATCCAGCATTGAATTCCAATAACGGAAATACCGACTCGCAGAATATGTAGCCACGGATGCTGAGTTTTTAGGGGTTTTAAGCCGGCTTTGAATAGACTAGGTGCTAAAAATAGCAGTGCAAAAAGGTATTGATACAGCGCAACAGAAGCGGAGTCGATGGTACTATTCGCCCCTAGAATTTGAGTTAAGGTATTGATGACGGCAAACACAAATCCGGCAAGAATCATTGCCAGTGCGCCTTTAACGGGATGATGTAGCATAATCGTTGCGGTTAGGAAAGAGTACAGCAAGCATACCGATAAGTGACAAAAAATCAAGTGGCAGCGGTAGACGATAAACGGCAAAATATAGATGGATATAAATCTAGATGTTTAGATGGCTAAAATTGCTTGACAAGTATTTTATGGATCGGTAATTTATGCAAAAACTCAAACAAAATAACCAAAATACAGTGATCTTAAGGTAGTTATGGCGGTCAAATCAGCTCGGCTCTTCACGGATAATTCGCTCAATTTGCTTTTGGGTGGGCAGCTCAAACATATTGATATTGCATATCAAACCTATGGGCGCTTAAATGCGGAGAAAAGTAATGCGATTTTGATTTGTCATGCATTAACCGGCGATGCTGAGCCATACATTGAGCCACAGCAAACAGATGGTGAACAGAAAGGCTGGTGGCAGAATTTTATGGGCGCAGGACTGGCACTCGATACGGATCGCTATTTTTTTATCTGCTCCAACGTGCTCGGTGGCTGCAAAGGCAGCACCGGCCCTTCTTCTATTAATCCTTCGACAAATAAGCCGTATGGCAGCCAATTTCCAGCGATCACCATCCAGGATATTGTAAAAGTTGAAAAAGCATTATTAGATGAATTGCAAATACCGCACTTACATGCGGTGATTGGTGGCTCGTTCGGCGGTATGCAGGCGACCCAATGGGCGGTAGATTATCCGGATAGGGTGGCAAGGGTGGTTAATCTATGTTCATCTTTATATTTCAGTGCTGAAGCTATTGGTTTTAACCATGTAATGCGCCAAGCAATTGTTGCAGATCCTCATTTCAATAATGGTGATTATTATGCGGACAAGGCACCGGAGCAAGGACTGGCGGTTGCCAGAATGTTAGGTATGCTGACCTATCGCACCGATATTCAATTGAATAAAGCCTTTGGACGAGCACAGAAACAGTCGCCCGATTATTTCGGTGATTATTTTCAAGTGGAATCTTATCTGAGTTATCAAGGCAAAAAATTTCTTGATCGTTTTGATGCCAACAGTTACTTACACTTAACTCGCGCACTCGATTTATATGATCCAGCGATGAACTACAATAACGATATCAAAAAAGCACTTAGCAGAATCAAGGCACGTTATACCTTGGTGGCAGTGGCAAATGATCAATTATTTAAAGCACCAGATATGCATAAAAGTAAACAATTGTTGCAAGAAACGGGTGTCCAGTTGGATTATCATGAATTCTACTCCGATTTTGGACATGATGCATTTTTGGTCGAATACGAGCTTTTTGAATCGATGATTCGTAAAGGAATATTATAAAAGTTATTATAAAAGTTATAATAAAATATCAGAGTGGTCTTAACGATAACTAATAATATTTTGCAACTCAAGGTAGTTATCTTTCATAATAATTTGTAAATTCTATTAGCTTAAATCTAGAACTAATGTAAACTGTAATAATATACAATAGATTTTAAATAAATATACGGCTTTCAGGAGTACTATTGATGTTTAAACGCAAGATTATCAGCCAAATTTTGGTTGGCACAGGATTAGTGCTTTTTAGTTCCATCGGTTATACCAACTCACTTAAAAATGTATTAGTTCAATCATTAGTCAGTGATCCCATATTAAAAGAAGCTGATGCCGAATTGGGCGCAGCCAAAGATCGGGTTGAGCAGGCAAAAGGCGGTCATTATCCGGTGGTATCGCTAACCGGAAGTAAAATCTTATCCCAATATCATAAAGATCAGAGTGATTATAAAGATCGCAAAATAGTGCCTGGAGTACGTGGTTCGATTAATTTATATGCCTTTGGTGCAATTGAAAAAGAAGTTGAAAAAAATAAAGAAAATGAAAAATACTATAACTTCAAATATTATGAAAGTCGTGAAGAGTTAGCATATACCATTTCCGAATTGTATTTAAATGCCTTATTGGCAAAAGAGCGGATTGATGTCGGACAGCGTAATTTACAGCGCCACAACGAGATTTTGGCAGATATCGGCAATATTGTTATCAATGACGAAGGACGTGAATCTGAATATGCCCAAGCAGAAGCTCGTGCGATTTTGGTTGAGCAGGAAATCAATGATTATCAACGTGATATGTACCAAAATTTAACACAATTGGCAAGTTACAGCGGTAGTCAGATCACCGAAAAAGATCTCACAGATCCGTTTAGCAAATTGTCGGTTGATGCGATGTATAAAAATTATTCTGCTAAAGACAGTAAATTGACAGCGACCTATCAGGCACAAATGGCTGAGTTGGAAACTAATATGAAAGACCACGAGTTGTCAAAACTGAAAAAACTGCCTAAAATTGATTTAACAGCAACGGTAACCACTGAAGATCGGGAAGCTGGTGTCAATGTCAACTGGGATGTATTTAACCATACTTCCAGTTATGAAGTCCGAGAAAAAGCCAACTTGATCGCCTCCTCCAAAGAGCGGTTGGATCGGGTGGAGCGTAATTTACGTGAAACCACCAACTTGGCACAATTGGATATTAAACGTAACACCATTCAATTAAAAACCATTAAAAAACAAATTGAGGCATCAACCCGAGTAATAGAGTTTTACCGGTTACAGTTTGATTTGGCGCGTAAAACATTAATCGAATTATTGAATGCGCACAGTGAACTGTTTAATGTTGAAATGGCACAAGTCAATACCCAAGGGGCTTTGCGCAAAGCAAAATTGGATTATCTTCGCTCTCAAGGATCCCTTGCCGAATGGGCGGGCTTTCCGAAAAATGCGAGAAAATAACAGCATATAACCACGAACGACAATAAAAGCAGAAATATCTGCTTTTATTGCTTTTCTCTCTCTCAAGAAGAATTATTCATATGAAATTGATTATTGAAAATCTGTCTCTTGCAACCCAGTTGGTGGGATCGCAACTGTCGGTGGCAACCTTGGCAGCAAATGTTATCCGCGATAACAATATGGGGATTAATTTTTCCTCACTGCAAGAGTTTTTAAAAAGTGAAGGCTTTGAAAACACTATCTCACAACGTCCGCTGGAGGATATTCCTTCATTGGCGATGCCGGTTGTGGTGTTGTTAAAAAATGAAGAAGCGGCTGTCATTGTCAGTATCGAGGGGTATGGACAAGACCGAGTGTATAAAATTCAGCAATTAGACGGTTTGACCCAACTTATCAGTCATCAAGAGTTGAACAACGGTTATTTAGGCTACTGTTGGTTTATCAAACCGAAAATCGGGATTGATTCGCGTTCTGAGCTGCCGGAATACAAATTGCCGAAAGCTTGGTTTTTCAAAGTAATCTGGCGTTTTAAACGTTATTACTATCAAGTTATTTTAGCCACGTTTATCATCAATTTTTTGGCATTAGTCAGTTCATTGTATGTGATGAATGTGTATGATCGGGTGATTCCAAATCAGGCGTACAATACCTTGTGGGTGTTGAGTATTGGGGTGTTTATTGCGATCAGCTTTGAATTTATTGCGAAAATGATTCGGGGACACTTGACCGATATTGCCGGTAAAAAAGCCGATTTGATTATCAGCTCAGCGTTGTTTCGCCGAGTGGTTGGGCTAAAATTACAAGAGCGTCCGGCATCTTCCGGCTCGTATGCCAGCAATTTACGTGATTTTGAGTCAGTGCGTGACTTTATGACCAGTGCCAGTTTGCTAACGTTGGTGGACTTGCCGTTTTTATTTTTATTTATCACGGTAATTTGGTTGGTCGCCGGCAGCTTAGCGATTGTGCCGTCCATTATTATTCCTTTAGTTATTTTTGTCGGCTTTTTGGCGCAAGGCCCACTCGCTAAATATATCAACGAATCGATGAAAGAGTCTTCGCAGCGCCAAGGTTTGGCGGTAGAAGCAATCGAAGGATTGGAAACTTTAAAAACCAATAATGCGGCAAAATGGGCGCAAAAACGTTGGGATCACTACACGGCAACGGCTGCAGCATCTTCGATTAAATTGAAAGATGTCAGTAATTTTGTGGTCAATTTTGCGGTTGCGATGCAGCAATTGAATACCGTATTTTTAGTGCTTTATGGTACATATCTGATTCACAGTGAAGATCAAGCTTCAAAGATCACCATGGGGGCATTGATTGCTGCGGTGATCTTATCCGGACGGGCATTAGCACCGGTCGGGCAAATTGCTGGATTGGCAGTGCGTTTTCAGCAGGCATGGGTTGCGTTAAAAGGTGTGAATGGTATTGTTGAGCGCAAAACTGATCGTGACAGTGATCGCAACTATGTCACCTTGGATCAAGTCAACGGTGAACTTCAGTTTAATAATGTCTCTTTTTCTTATAGTGAAGACGGGGCACCGGCACTGAGTAGTTTAAATTTATCAATCAGACCAAAAGAGAAAGTGGGTATCCTAGGACGCATCGGCAGCGGTAAATCAACCGCACTTAAAACGGCATCCGGCTTATATGATCTAAATAGCGGTACCATTTCGCTGGATGGCGTAGATCTACGGCAACTGGATCCAAGTTTCTTGCGTAATCAAATTTTATTATTAGAGCAAAATCCTCGCCTGTTTTTGGGTAGCCTGCGTGAAAATATGGATTTGGCGCGTATGGACGGTTTTTCAACCGACCAAGATTTGATTCGGGCACTGACGGTATTTGGTTTGGATAAGTTAATCCGTAATCACCCACGCGGTTTGGATATGCCGTTGGGTGAAAATGGACTCGGTCTGTCTGGCGGACAAAAACAGGTAATTGCGTTGGCGCGGATGTTGTTGCGCAATCCGAAAGTGGTGTTGCTGGACGAACCGACGACCGCACTTGATCAGGCCAGCGAAATCCAAGCGTTACGAGTGTTGGCAAATTGGTGTCGTAATCGCACCATGGTAATTGTCACCCATCGTCCACAAGTATTGCAGATTGTTGATAGGATTGTAATCATCGAGCAGGGCAAAGTAGTGATGGACGGTCCGCGTGATGCAGTACTAAAACGACTGGCAGAAAATGAGAAAAATGCCCAACAGCAACAAGCCACAGCGGAGCAAACACCACAAACGGCGACCGTAACCAAAACACAAGCAAATAAAGAAGAAGTGCAGCAAGCAGCAGAAACTGCCTCGCCACGCATAGATACAACGCTTTAAGGTATAGAAATTATGTCTGATAATGAAACGAAAGTAGAAAAATCAAATCACGTTGTTACAAAAGCGGAGGCAGATAAGCTCAAGCAACAACCAAAAGCAAAACATAGGGAACAATACAGTAAGCAAGATTTAAAGTTGCTGACTGACCTGAATGCAGCAATCCAGCAGGAGAAGCATAAAGGTCTATTTTGGAGTATTATCCTATTATTTGCATTTTTAGTGGTTTT
The DNA here is from genome assembly GCA_006228005.1 of Testudinibacter crocodili. Classification (GTDB taxonomy): domain Bacteria; phylum Pseudomonadota; class Gammaproteobacteria; order Enterobacterales; family Pasteurellaceae; genus Chelonobacter. The sequence continues at coordinate 13,590 of VDHG01000091.1, read as the reverse complement.
TGTGATCTGGTCTTACAATAGCACTTTGGAAGAAGTGACTCGTGGACAGGGTAGTATTATTCCAAGCAGCCGTGAGCAGGTGATTCAAAGTCTAGACCCGGGTATTCTAAGTGAAATGATGGTGAAAGAAGGGGATTTGGTCGAAAAGGGGCAGGTATTACTGAAATTGGACGATACTCGCAGCTCCGCCGGTTTACGTGAAAGTCAGGCTAAAGTACAGAACTTAGCGGCAGTTGTAACCCGTTTGGAAGCCGAAGCCTATAACCGCGAACTCAAATTTGCTGACGATACCTCACAAGAACTGATTGAACGGGAAACTGCAGTTTATAACTCACATAAACAAGCTCTGAAAGAATCCATCAATAGCCTGAGCGAAAGTAAAACATTATTGGATCGTGAAATTGCAATGACAACGCCGATGGTTGCCAAAGGTGCGGTGTCCGAAGTAGAAGTGCTGAGGATGCGTCGTCAATCCAGTGAATTGCAACTGCAAATTGTGGAACGGCAGAATAAATATGTAACCGACGCCAACAGTGAATTGGTGCGAGTTCAGTCAGAATTACAACAAGCCAGAGAAAATATGGCAATGCGGGCTGATCCGGTAGAGCGTTCCCTGATTCGTTCGCCACTGAAAGGAATTGTAAAAAATATTCGAGTCAACACTATTGGTGGCGTCATCAGTGCCGGACAAGATATTATGGAGATTGTCCCAGTAGAAGAAAAACTGGTGGTTGAGGCTTATATCAGCCCACGAGATGTGGCTTATGTACGTCCGGGAATGAAAGCGCTGGTGAAACTCTCAGCCTATGACTATGCTATTTATGGCGGATTAGACGGCATCGTAACCTTGTTAAGTCCGGACACCTTGCATGATCAAAAACGCCCGAGCGATCTGAAATTAAATGCCAATGAAGCCTACTATCGGGTTTTAGTGACCACAGAATCCAGCACCTTGACCGATAAAAATGGTGAAGAATTGCCGATTATCCCAGGCATGATTGCCACGATTGATATTAAAACCGGTGAAAAAACCGTTTTTCAATATTTAATCAAACCGATCACCCGAATGAAGCAGGCATTACAAGAACGCTAATTGATCAGGTTACAGAAACAAAAAACGGGATTGTAATGATCCCGTTTTGTTTTTTAGCTGTGATTATTGCGTTAAATCGCGACGATTTCCATATGATGTGGTTTAAGCTTATCAGCTAAGTTCGCTAATTTTTCACCATTCGGCAAGCGCAACTGTGGTGAAATTTCATACAGTGGTACGATCACAAATTCCCGGTTAGCCATATCATAGTGCGGTACGCTCAAGCGCTCGCTCTCAATAATCAACTCCCCGTACAGCAAAATATCCAGATCGAGCGTGCGCTCACCCCAACGACGTAGGCGAACGCGACCTTGCTGTTGCTCGATATGTTGCAAATGATCCAATAAATCCAATGGTAAAAGTGCGGTTTCAAGCGCTGCAACCGCATTGATGAAATCTGGCTGGTCTTGCGGGCCGAGCGGTTTGCTGCGATAGAACGCACTAACCGCGGTAACTTGCGTATCCGGCAAAGTATCAAGCGCCCGAACCGCACTTTGCAATTGAGCTATTGGATTGTCCAGATTGCTACCGAGTGCAATATAAACCGCACTCTTAGGTATCGTATTATTCTGCATGAGATTTGGCTCGGTTGCTTGGTTTGCGGCGACGGTAACGGCGTTTCTTTTTCACTTGCGGGTCACGCTGATTTTGTTCCGTCATCAAATTTTCACGCTGCTGCGGATTACTCAACTGATATTCGTGCCACCAAGTAGCCAGCTCGACTAAATCGCCGCCTTCCAGTTCGGCACGCATGGTCAGCAGATCATAACCCGCGCGAAATTTAGGCAATAGAACGGTTTTTTCGGCGCGATTGCCACTGCGTTTCGGCAATTGCAATTGCAGTGACCATATATCACGTACCACCATGGTATAACGTTTCGGTACCGCAATCGCACGGCAAAGCCCGTCCAGAATTTCACTGCAAGCGACTGAAAATGCATCAAAATTATTTAAATCGGCTTCGTTTTTCAATTGATCCATTTTTTCCCGCAGCGGATACCAAAAGAAGGCGGCAAATAAAAATGCCGGATTTACCCGTAAATTATCACGGATACGCTCATCAGTGGATTGAAGTGCGGTACGGATCATTCGCTCTGCCAATGAGTCCTGTTTTTCGGTAAAAAACGGGCTCAACGACGGGAACAGATATTGCAGTAAATCATAGCGGTGCAGCAATTCGTAGGTTTTTAATCCAGCACCGTTCTGTAATAATTTCAATGACTCATCAAATAAACGCGCTGCGGGAATATTTTTCAACAGCACAGCGCAGGATTTAATCGGATTTTCGCTGTCGCGATCCAGAAACATATCCAGTTTTGCCATAAAACGCACTGCACGCAGCATTCGTACCGGATCTTCCTGATAACGGGTTTCGGCATCGCCAATCAAACGCAATTTACCGTTGCGTAGGTCTTCGACGCCGTTGAAGTAGTCAATCAACAGATTATTTTTTGGATCGTAATATAGCGCATTAACGCTGAAATCACGGCGTTGTGCATCGTTTTCCAGATTACCGAACACATTATCACGCAGCAGCATGCCATCGGAATTTTGCCGAGAGAGTTCACCATGGTGTTCTTCTTGATGCTCGGCGCGAAAAGTCGCCACTTCGATCACGTCGCGACCAAACATAATGTGCGCTAAGCGAAAACGACGGCCGATCAAGCGGCATTGGCGCTGAAACACTTTTTTGATTTGTTCCGGACTGGCATTGGTGGCAACATCGAAATCTTTCGGTTTTTGATCCAATAATAAATCACGTAAACAACCACCGACAACATAGGCTTCATAGCCGCCACGTTGCAATTTTTCCACCACTGTCAACGCATTACGCTGAATCATGCGCGGCTGAATACCATATTCGGAGGCTTTCAGACGAAATTTGCTATGCGATTTCTCTTTCATAGCGTGGCTTTTATGATTTTTTTTACCTGTTTTTTGTGCTAATACTGGTGCACTACGCACTTTGGTTTTAGGAGTCTTCGATACAGAAGATTCTGTGGCTACACTTTCCGATTTTACAGTTTTGTTGCTGTTATTTTTTTTACCGAAAAATTGTTTGATTAAATTTAAAATGGTACACCTCGCTGAAACTACACAGCCTATCACGTTAATAATGTCAGAAATTTGAGGCGAATTTTAGTACAAATCAGCAGGGTTGCAAATATAAAAATGTAGCAAATACCAATATCACTGTATTGGCTAGATTATTTTCAGTTTTTAATGCTATTGCGATCAAGATCGTAAAAAACATTGACCGGATTATACGTAGGATTGATTGAGTTATAAGCTCTGTTTTTATGATCTGTTTTTGCATAAATGTCGTTATGAAAACGGATTTAAGCCTGATTGATGGATCATGTTGAATATGATAATGTAACGCCAAGAGTGATAAATTTCAGTGAGAATATTTAAAACAAAAATTTTTGCTAAATTTGCAGAAAAGCATGCAATAAGTGATTCTTGTTTGATTGATGCAGTGAAGCGTGCCGAAAAAGGGCTGATTGATGCTGATTTAGGCGGCAATGTTATTAAGCAACGTGTCGCTCGGCAGGGACAAGGCAAGTCATCGGGTTATCGAGTCTTGATTTTATATCGTATCAATGGTGCGCATTATTTTATTTCAGGTTTCAGTAAAAGTCGTTATGCGAATATCAGTAAATCAGATGAATATGCCTTGAAACTTCTGGCGGAACAATACGCCATGTATTCTCAGGAAAAAATGATGCAATGGGTTAAGCTGGGTATTTTAATTGAAATCCCCGATACAAATTTACAGGAGTAGAGAATGCGCTATAACAGTGATATTTCAAGAATGATCCATCAGCACGCAGCAGAATTATATGATGTCGGCGCAATCGACAAAACCACAATGCGTAAATTTGATCAGGCTTGTTTAACGCCGATTGTGCCTTTAACACCACAGGAAATTCGTGAAATTCGACAAAAAGAGAATTTTTCACAAACCGTTTTTGCCACTTACTTAAATGTCAGCAAAAATAGGGTGTCCGAATGGGAACGGGGGGTGAAAAAGCCGAGTGGTACCGCACTTAAGTTACTCACATTAGTTCGACACAAAGGCATTGCGGCAATTGCTTGAAGTGTAGTACCACATCTCGCCGTTAAATAGTCTGCGAATTTTCGCCGATTTTGCTATACTGCGCCTCAATTAACCGATGCGATGAGAGCCAAGCAAAAGATGAAAAACCTGTTCGCCACCACAGCCCGTGGTTTTGAAGAATTATTAAAAACCGAATTGAGCGCATTAGGGGCGCAAGATTGCCAATTGAAACAGGGCGGGGTGGCGTATCAAGCCGATGACAGCACGCTGTACCGCACTTTGCTTTGGAGTCGTTTAAGTTCACGGATTTTATTGCCGCTGACGCAGGGCAAGGTCTATGACGATGTCGATCTTTACTCCACCATCACCAACTTCAATTGGTCTGAATATTTTGACAGCAAAAGCAGCTTTTTAGTGGATTTCAACGGCACTAATCAGGCGATTCGTCATACTCAATTCGGCGCCATGCGGGTTAAGGACGGGATTGTCGATTATTTTGAACGCCACGGCGAAGCCCGCCCGAATGTGGAAAAGGCGTATCCGGATATTCGAATTCATGTTTATTTGAACCGAGAAGAACTGATTGTGTCGCTGGACTTGAGCGGTGATGCGCTGCATTTACGTGGCTATCGTGAAGAGAGTGGCAAAGCGCCGTTGCGTGAAACTTTGGCAGCAGCGATTATTTTACGTTCCGGTTGGCAGCAAGGCACACCGCTGGTTGATCCGATGTGCGGTTCTGGCACGCTGTTAATCGAAGCGGCGCAAATAGAAGCGCACATCGCACCACAATTAGGGCGTTTGCATTGGGGCTTTGATCACTGGAAAGGGCATAACTTTGAATGTTGGCAACAAGTGCGGTCAGAAGCAGAACAACAAGCCGAACAGCAGGCACAAAAAAATCCGCAACCGCACTTTTATGGTTTCGACCTCGATCACCGCGTATTACAAAAAGCACAACATAACGCCAAGCAAGCGGGAGTCGCCCATTTGATTCGCTTCAAGCAGGGCGACATTGCCGCACTGAAAAATCCGTGTGCAGCTGACGAAATCGGCACAGTGGTGTGTAATCCGCCGTATGGCGAGCGGCTTGGCACGACGCCTGCACTGATTGCGTTGTATTCGGTGTTTGGGCAGCGTTTAAAACAGCAGTTTGGCGGCTGGAATGCGTCGATTTTCAGTGCCGAACCGGAGCTACTGAACTGTATCCGCTTACGTTCACACCGCCAATTCAAAGCCAAAAACGGGCCGTTGGAATGTTTGCAAAAGAATTATCAAATAGCCCAACCAAGCCAGACCGCACTTCAGCAACCAAATGCGCAAAATTCGCCAAGTGCGGTTTCCAATGGTGTCACGTTAGCGCCCGATTTTGCCAATCGCTTACAAAAAAACTGTAAAAAAATTGAAAAATGGGCGCAACAGCAGGGGCTGGAGGCCTACCGTTTATACGATGCCGATTTGCCGGAATATAATTTGGCGGTCGATCGTTATGCGGATTACATTGTGGTACAGGAATACGCCGCACCGAAAAACATTGATCCGAATAAAGCTCGTCAACGCTTGTTAGACGCGGTCAGCGCCACCTTGCAAGTGACTGGCGTCGATACCAATAAACTGGTGCTGAAAGTGCGTCAAAAGCAGAAAGGTAGCAATCAATATGAGAAGCTCGGCAATCAGGGCGACTATTTCGACGTGCAGGAATATGGCGCCAAATTATGGGTTAATCTGACCGATTATCTGGATACCGGGCTGTTTTTGGATCACCGTTTGACCCGTAAAATGGTGGGCGAAATGGCGCAAGGCAAGGATTTCCTCAATCTATTTGCCTACACCGGCTCGGCAACCGTGCATGCGGCATTAGGTGGTGCAAAAACCACCACCACGGTGGATATGTCAAACACCTATCTCAACTGGGCGGAACAAAACTTAATCCTGAACGGCTTTGAAGAGAGCCGCCAGCATAAAATTATCCAAGCCGATTGCCTGCAATGGCTGGCAGAATGCAAACAGCAATATGATCTGATCTTCGTCGATCCACCGACGTTTTCCAATTCGAAACGCATGGACGACAGTTGGGATGTACAGCGTGATCACTTGAAATTGATGACGCTGCTGAAAAACATTATTCGCCCGAACGGTACGATTATTTTTTCCAATAATAAACGTGGCTTTAAAATGGATTTTGATGGCTTAACCGCACTTGATTTGCAAGCGACCGAAATCAGCGCCAAAACCTTACCGCTGGATTTTGAACGCAATAAACAGATTCATAATTGTTGGGTGATCACTTTTAATTAAAACTTATTAAAGAGGCATTTTATGAAAAAATTATTAATTTTAGGTCTTACTATTTTTTTAGCTGCCTGTTCATCAGTTGCTCCGCCAGAGGAAAAAGTTGTGGACTATAATCCATTAAAAGAAGCTAGAGTCAGATTATATGGGCAGAATAATTATTTCACTTGGCTAGTCGGTGAAAATGTAAAAATTCGAACAGGTGGTATAGGTAATGCCCCAATATTAAAGGAAATATTTACACCATTAAGAAGTAGCAGTATTGGCATGCCAAAAACTGAATTGATAAAAGAATTAGGAAAAAAACGTTCCAGTATCTATGCGGAATTGTACTATCAGGAGCATGTTGTTCCAGCTGGAGTTCCTTACGAAATCTCAACTTCATTTAGAGATGGTGGAATGTCAAATATTCAAGCTTACTGTAGTGTAGATATTCATTTCACACCGAAAGCAGGAAAAGATTATGAAGTACCAGCTTATATTAATGGACGACATTGTATTTTAGGCGTAAATGAAATTGTAGAGGTAAATGGAGAATTTATTTCTATACCAAATAAGTAAGATAACTATTATAAATACAAAAGGAGAAAACATGAAGCATAGAATTTACGCCCATCGCGGGGTGTCGGGGCTGGCACCGGAAAATACGCTGGCGGCGATTAAATTATGCAAAGAATATAATATTACCTGGTTTGAGTGCGATATTGATGTGATCGCAGACGGCACGGTGATTTTAACCCACGATTCCACGTTGGATCGTTGCACCAATCGCAGCGGCAGTTATTATGATTTAACGCAGGCAGATTTAGCTGGAATTGATGCCGGTTCATGGTTTGGCGAAGATTTTCAAGGCGAGCCGTTGCCGACATTGCCGCAGGTGGTGCAATGGATGAATACCTATCAATTGAACGCCAATATCGAGATCAAAAGCTGCGAAGCCGGCAGAGCAATGGCGTTAAAATTATTGGATGGTTTGCAACAGGCGCTGACCGCACTTGAGCCGGAACGGGAAGTGATTATTTCCAGCTTTAACCCTCTGCTGCTAGCCGAGTTGAAAAAGCGCTGCCCGCAGCTTGCGGTAGCGTGTTTGTATGAAAGTTATGATTGTCTGGACGATGCTCTCACGGTGCTAGAATGGGTCGGCGCAGAATATATTCATTTATCACAAGATGGTTTAACCCGTGAAACCGTCGCCCGTTTCAACAACGCCGGTTATAAAGTGGCGGTTTATACCGTCAACAGCACCATGCGTGCCAATGAATTGTTTAACTGGGGCGTATTCGGCGTGTTTAGCGACGTGCCGCACTTGCTTGCAGCGCAATCTCGTAAGATGAATACAAATTGAGCTGATAAGGCTAAGTAGGGGCGGATTAGATATCCGCCCGTTTGCGAAGTGCGGTATAATTATTTAATTAATAAGGAAAAAGTGTAAAGTGCGGTTCGGGCGTAGATCTAATTTGCGCCAGGATAATATACATTTTTGAACTTGATTTGACAGACTGAGGGGCATAGCTCCCATTATAAATTTGAGAGAAAATATGCAACAAAATATCGTCATTACCATCGATGGTCCGAGTGGTGTTGGGAAAGGAACGTTATGCCAAGCGTTAGCGGAAAAATTGGGCTTTGAATTATTAGATTCGGGGGCGATTTATCGGGTGCTGGGGGTGGCGGCGGTGAAAAGTGCGGTCGCATTGGACGATGAAACCGCACTTGCTGCTTTGGCGGCGAAGTTGGACATTCGTTTTGTGCCGGAAAACGGTATGGTTCGCGTATTATTGAACGGCGAAGATGTCAGCAGCGAAATTCGCACCGAAATCGCGGGCAATAATGCCTCCAAAGTCGCGCCGTTTCCGCAAGTGCGGTCGGCGTTGTTACAGCGACAACGGGATTTCAGCACTGAAAAAGGGCTGATCGCCGACGGGCGAGATATGGGCACGGTGGTGTTTCCGCAGGCACAAGTAAAAATCTTTTTGGATGCCAGCTCGGAAGAGCGAGCCAAGCGTCGGTTTAAGCAATTGCAGCAAAAAGGCGTGGCGACGGATTATGATCAAATCTTAACCGAAATTAAAGAACGCGATTTTCGTGACCGAAATCGTGCTGTGGCACCGCTAAAAGCAGCGGATGACGCATTTTTATTGGATTCCAGCGCATTAAGTATTAGCGAAGTGATCGAAAAAGCGTTACAATATGTCGGTTTACGCATTCGACAAGAAGCGTAACGCCTGAATATGGTTTGTTCAAGGATGGATAAACCGTTTGAAACAGCCCCATTTGGAAGGAATTCGAATGGACGTTATTAATTTATTTGAAGATTAAATATGACTGAATCTTTTGCTCAATTATTTGAAGAATCCCTAAAAGAACTTGAAACCCGTCAAGGTTCTATCGTTAACGGTACTGTTGTTGCTATCCAAAAAGGTTTTGTATTGGTTGACGCAGGTTTAAAATCTGAATCCGCAATTCCTGTTGAAGAGTTCTTAAATGCCCAGGGCGAGCTAGACGTTAAAGTCGGCGATGCCGTTAAAGTTGCCCTTGATGCCGTTGAAGACGGCTTCGGTGAAACCAAACTCTCTCGTGAGAAAGCGGTTCGCCACGAATCTTGGATTGAACTGGAAAAAGCATACGAAGAACAAGCTACTGTTATCGGTTTAATCAACGGTAAAGTAAAAGGCGGCTTCACAGTTGAGTTAAACGGTGTGCGTGCGTTCTTACCAGGTTCATTGGTAGATACTCGTCCAATCCGTGATACCTTACATTTGGAAGGTAAAGAGTTAGAATTCAAAGTAATCAAACTGGATCAAAAACGCAACAACGTTGTCGTTTCCCGTCGTGCAGTTATTGAAACCGAAAACAGCCAAGAACGTGAACAACTGTTAGAAAACCTGCAAGAAGATGCAGTGGTTAAAGGTATCGTTAAGAACCTGACTGACTACGGTGCGTTTGTGGATTTAGGCGGCGTGGACGGTTTGTTACACATCACTGATATGGCTTGGAAACGTGTTAAACACCCAAGCGAAATCGTGAACGTGGGTGACGAAATCACCGTTAAAGTATTGAAATTCGACCGTGATCGCACGCGCGTATCTTTAGGCTTAAAACAATTAGGTCAAGATCCTTGGGTTGCTATCGCTGAAAATCATCCGGTCAACAGCAAATTAAGCGGTAAAGTAACTAACTTGACTGACTACGGCTGCTTCGTTGAAATTTTAGACGGTGTTGAAGGTTTGGTTCACGTTTCCGAAATGGATTGGACCAACAAAAACATCCACCCATCTAAAGTGGTTAGCGTCGGTGATGAAGTTGAAGTGATGGTGTTGGAAATCGACGAAGAACGTCGTCGTATTTCTTTAGGTTTGAAACAATGTAAAGCTAATCCATGGCAACAATTCGACGAGACACACAAAAAGGGTGATCGCGTTGAAGGCAAAATCAAATCTATCACTGATTTCGGTATCTTCATCGGTTTAGAAGGCGGTATCGACGGTTTGGTTCACTTGTCTGACATTTCTTGGAATGTTGCCGGTGAAGAAGCAGTTCGTAGCTACAAAAAAGGTGACGAAGTTGCCGCCGTTGTGCTTCAAGTTGATGCTATCAAAGAGCGTATTTCTTTAGGTATCAAACAATTGGAAGAAGATCCGTTCAACAACTTTGTTGCGGCTACTAAAAAAGGCGCGATTGTAAGCGGTAAAGCGGTTGAAGTTGACGCTAAAGGTGTTAAAGTAGAACTGGAAGGCGGTGCGGAAGGTTATGTTCGTGCAGCTGACTTGGCTCGTGAGCGCATTGAAGATGCTACGACTGTAGTGAGTGTCGGCGATGTGGTTGAAGCGAAATACACCGGTGTTGATCGTAAATCCCGTACCGTGCATTTGTCAGTACGTGCGAAAGACGAAGCAGAAGATAGCGCAGCAGTTGCCAACGTGAACAAGCAAGAAGAAGCAATTCCAAATGCAATGGCTGAAGCCTTCAAAGCGGCTTCCAAAGGCGAATAATTAATTGAACTTCACATGCGGATGCTAAGTGCGGTATCCGCTCAAAATGAGGAGACACTATGACTAAATCAGAGCTTATCGAAAGTTTGATTCAACAAAATCATACGATTCCGGTAAAAAGCGTAGAAAGTGCGGTTAAAAGTATCCTTGAGTCGATGTCGCAGACCCTGGAAAATGGGGATCGGATTGAGATTCGTGGATTCGGCAGTTTCTCACTACATTACCGTCAGCCGCGAATCGGGCGCAACCCGAAAACCGGTGACAAAGTCGATTTGGATGCAAAATATGTTCCTCATTTCAAGGCGGGTAAAGAGCTTAGAGAACGTGTGAACGAATCCAATTAAATTTGACTGAAAACGGCGCATTAAGTGCCGTTTTTTATTGCCCGTAACGTGGTAAAACACCACTTTTTTCGTTATTAGTAATAAATCGCTGATTAATACCGAATTTATCTATATGCCCAGGGTGATTTTTGGCATAATAGGCAGTATTCGTTGTGAAACTCAGGAGAATAAAATGATTAAATACATTTTAGGCTTGGTTATCGTGCTGGCGATTGTGATTGTTGCGATTACTATCGGTGCTGATAATGATCAGGTGATTAGCTTTAATTATATTATTGCCAAAAGCGAATTGCAGTTATCCTCGCTGGCAGCGATTTTGTTTGGTTTGGGCTTGTTATTAGGTTGGACCATCTGTGCCTTTTTTGTACTGCGCTTGAAAGTCAAAAATTTTCGTTTGACTCGCCAAATCAATCGTCAAACTCAGCAGATCACTGAATTGACCGCCAGCCGTGATAAAACAGTGTAATTTCCATGCTTGAATTACTGTTTCTGTTATTGCCCGTCGCCGCGCTTTACGGTTGGTATATGGGCTATCGTAATGCCAAAAAAGGGCAGGACGATGTCAGCAATAAATTATCCCGAGATTATGTCACTGGGGTAAATTTTTTGTTGTCTAATCAGCAGGAAAAAGCGGTCGATCTGTTTTTGGACATGCTGCAAAAACAGGAAAACGAAAACGATATTCACAGTGATTCCCAATTTGAAGCCTCGCTGACGCTGGGCAATCTGTTTCGTTCACGCGGCGAGGTCGATCGCGCGATTCGTATCCACCAAAATTTGGTGGATGATCCGAATTTCAGTTTTGACCAAAAATTGCTTGCCAAACAACAACTGGCTTTTGATTACCGCAAAGTTGGCTTTTTTGATCGTGCCGAAAATATTTATATCAGTTTGGTTGATGAACCGGAATTTGCTGACAATGCCTTGGAAGAGTTGGCAAAAATCTATCAAAAAACCAAAGAGTGGAAAAAAGCGGTTGATGTCACTGAAAAGCGGCAAAAAGCGTTTCCTCAATCTAATAATATCGAACTGGCACACTATTATTGTGAGTACATCGAGGCTGAAGAATTAAGCGTTAAAGAGCAAAAAGTATTGCTAATGCGGGCGCTGGAGGTGTCGCCGACCTGTGTCAGGGCATCGATTGAATTGGCTTACCTGTATATGCGAGAGCAGGATTTTCAGACGGCGATCGCACATTTTCAAGCAGTGCTGCAACAAAATTCCGCATTTATCGTTGAAGTGCTACCGCACTTGAAGTGGTGTTACCAGCAGCTGCAAGATCCAAATAACTATGAGCTTTTTCTGATTAAAGCCAAGCAGCAGCATAATAGTGGTGCAGTTGAATTAGCACTGGCGGAATTGACCGATAAAAACAGTGGCGCCGCAGCGGCACAAGCCGGTCTTTATCAGCAGCTGAACCATATTCCGAGTATGGATATTTTCAACCGCTTGATCCAATATGATATTGAACAGGCTGAGGATGGACGTGCTAAAGAGAGCTTGATACGCCTGCAACAATTGGTCGAAAATAAAATCGGGCAAAGTTTTGCCTACCGTTGTTCACATTGCGGCTATCGTAGCCATCGTTTAGTTTGGAACTGCCCGTCGTGCAATAAGTGGGAAACCATTAAGCCAGTGGATGGGCAATATCAATAATTTTTTATATAAAGTGCGGTAAGTCGCCTAAAACAGTGCATTATTTATCTCTTCAACATCCATTAACAGGAGAAACAACATGAATAGTCGAGTTATCGTCGCCTTGGATTATGAAACAGAACGCCAAGCGTTATCATTGGTAGATCAGCTGGATCCTAGCCTATGCCGGGTCAAAGTCGGCAAAGAGATGTTTACCACCTTAGGAACTGACTTCGTTAAGCAATTGCACCAGCGTGGATTTGATGTGTTTCTGGATCTGAAATTCCATGATATTCCAAATACTGTAGCAAGAGCGGTGCGCTCGGCGGCGGATTTAGGTGTGTGGATGGTGGATGTGCATGCCAGCGGCGGTTTACGCATGATGGAAACCGCCAAGAAAATTTTAGAACCCTACGGTAAAGATGCGCCAATTTTGATTTCGGTCACGGTGTTGACCAGCATGGAAGATGTTGATTTACTGCAAATTGGTTTGAACGCCTCACCGATGGAACAGGTGATTCGCTTAGCACGTTTGAGTCAGCGTGCCGGATTAGATGGTGTAGTTTGCTCGCCACAAGAAGTGGAAATTCTGCGTGCCAACTGCGGCAACGAGTTTAAACTGATTACCCCAGGTATCCGCCCGGAAGGCGCTGAATTTGGTGACCAACGCCGAGTGATGAGCCCGAAAGAGGCGATTGATGCCGGTGCAGATTATCTGGTCGTCGGTCGCCCGATTACGTTGTCGGAAGATCCGGTTGCGGTGTTGAAAAGCATCAATGCCGCTATCGCTTAAGGACCGCACTTTATATGTCTAATCCTTTAGTTTATTCTACCGAAAGCGGACGTATCAAACCGACAGAAGCACCAGAGCAGATCCTCAAGGGGGACGGAATTGTGCGAATTCAACGCCAAGTCAGCGGACGCAAAGGTAAAGGTGTTTCGGTGATCACAGGGTTGGCGCTGCCGGCGGCGGAATTGGCAAAAATTGCGTCTGAACTGAAAAAACGCTGTGGCTGTGGTGGTTCGGTGAAAAACGGTACGATTGAAATTCAGGGCGAAAATCGTGAGCTGTTAAAACAATTATTACAGCAAAAGGGCTACCAGGTAAAACTCGCAGGTGGTTGATCGATTTTCGGTTTATATGAATAACAAAAAAGTAGGTATAGTAGACAAAAT
>VDHG01000090.1 GCA_006228005.1 Testudinibacter crocodili | reverse complement strand
GTTCTATGCGTAACCTAGTACGGCTTTGCCGTGCTAGGCTAAAAGGATTAGTTTTAGCTCAAATAATATACTTAAAAGATCAACAGACCCTAATGTATAACAGAAAATTAATTTGCATTTTAGCAAGGCTTGCGGTAAATAAAAACGGCTATTTCTGTGAAAACGCCAAATCACAGAATACACCAAAATGAGTTGATCTGGCGCAAGAATTATCAATTGAATTTTAAGTATGCTATAACATCAACACATATTAATTTTATTAGCACGGCGGGAGAGTGGCATGACAGCAGCAGAACTAATGGCGGAAGGTATCGCTTTAATGGTGTCGGGAATGGGATTTGTCCTGTTGTTTCTATGTATTTTGATCGTTGCGATTCGTTTAATGTCGTATTGGGTTAATCGGTTTTTCCCTGAACCGATGTCAATCAAACCGCACTTATCTGCTCCAAACCAAGCAAACTTGACGTTGTCGACAGCACAAGAGGATCTTGACGTTCTGCGTCCGGTTATTGTGGCGGCAATTGCCCACCATCGCCGTCAGCGTTAGGAAGCATAGATCAAATTACAAACAAATATCAACAGTCCCTAACTTTTATGGAGTATTCTCATGACAAAATCTGCACATCCAATCGCGATTACTGATGTGGTATTGCGTGATGCCCATCAATCATTATTTGCCACACGGCTACGTTTGGACGATATGTTGCCGATTGCTGCCGAACTGGATCAAATTGGTTATGCTTCACTGGAATGTTGGGGCGGGGCAACATTTGATGCCTGTATTCGGTTTTTAGGCGAAGATCCTTGGGTTCGGTTGCGTGAGCTGAAAAAAGCGATACCGAAAACGCCGTTGCAAATGTTACTGCGTGGGCAAAATTTGCTGGGTTATCGGCATTATGCCGATGATGTGGTCGAACACTTTGTTGAAAGAGCGGTCAGCAACGGAATCAACGTGTTCCGTGTATTTGATGCGATGAATGATCCACGCAATATGCGTTGTGCGCTGCAAGCGGTGCGCAAAAACGGCGCACACGCACAAGGCACTCTCAGTTATACTACCAGCCCGGTGCATACGTTGGAAACTTGGTTAGATCTCTGCGAACAGCTGTTGGAAATTGGTGTTGATTCGTTGGTGATCAAAGATATGTCTGGGATTTTGACACCGATGGCAGCGCATCGCTTGGTGCGCGAAATTAAACAACGCTATGACATTCCGCTGCATCTGCATTGTCACGCCACCACCGGCATGGCAGAAATGGCGCTGTTGAAAGCAATTGAAGCAGGAGTAGATGGCGTAGATACCGCAATTTCCGCCATGAGCGGAACTTACGGACATCCGGCAACGGAAGCGTTGGTAGCAACGTTGCAGGGAACGGAATATGACACTGGTTTGGATATTCATCAATTGGAAAAAGTGGCAGCTTATTTCCGTGAAATTCGCAAAAAATATCAAGTTTTTGAAGGGCAATTAAAAGGCTCTGACAGCCGCATTTTAGTGGCGCAAGTGCCGGGCGGTATGCTGACGAATTTAGAAAGCCAGTTAAAACAACAAAATGCCTCACAACGTTTAGACGAAGTGCTAGCTGAAATTCCACGGGTCCGCCAAGATTTGGGCTATATTCCGTTGGTGACGCCGACTTCACAAATCGTCGGCACTCAAGCGGTGATCAATGTGCTGACGGGAAGTCGTTATCAAACCATCGCCAAAGAGACTGCTGGGATTTTGAAAGGCGAATACGGGCGCACGCCGGCGCCGGTTGATACCGCACTTCAAACTAAAGTGCTAAACGGCGCAGCGCCGATGACCGATCGCCCAGCGGATCATTTACCGCCGGAAATGCAACAATTGACGGCAGATGTGAAGCAACAAGCCACGCAGAAAAATATCAAACTGGCAGATAATCTGATTGATGATACGTTGATTGTGGCACTATTTCCGCAAATCGGTTGGAAATTCTTAGAAAATCGTGATAATCCGGTAGCATTTGAAGCCACGCCAGTGGCTGTTGCAGCCGTCTCTGAATCGGCGCCAGTTAAACCAACCACAGCAAATTCGGCAAATACTACCGATGCGGCGGTGTATACGGTTGAAATTGACGGCAAAGCGTTTGTGGTCAAGGTTAGTGAAGGCGGTGAGGTTGGCGATATTAGTCCGGCAAAAGTGCGGTCAGCGCATGATGCTGCGCCGTCTCAAGCAGTCAATACAGCCACAGTAAACACAGTATCGGTGAATGCACCGATGGCGGGCAATATCTGGAAAGTGCTGGTGACGGAAGGGCAACAGGTTGAAAAAGATGAGGTGCTGTTGTTACTGGAAGCGATGAAAATGGAAACCGAAATTCGCGCCGCTCAGGCAGGCACGGTGCAAGGGATTGCGGTGAAAGCCGGGGAGATGGTTGCTGTCGGTGATCGTCTGATGAATTTGATATGATTAGAGCAAGGTAACGGATTATGGAAAGTATTTACGCCCTGTTGCAGGGCATGGGTATCAGGCATCTTGAGTTAGGGCAAGCGATTATGCTAGTCGTTAGTTTATTGCTGCTGTGGCTTGCGATTGCCCGTAAATTCGAGCCGTTGTTGTTATTACCGATTGGCTTTGGCGGGTTACTTGCCAATATTCCCGAAGCAGGCATCGCGATGACCGCATTGGATAACCTGCTGCATCACGGCAGCGCTGAACAGTGGGCGTTTGTTGCCGATAAACTGAATGTCGCAGCAAACTTGGATTCGATTAAAATAGGCTTGAATACCGCACTTCCTTCAGTGTTGGCGCAATTAGAAAGTTATGCTGCGGATCAAGGCTATACCACCGGAATTTTGGCGCTGTTTTATAAGGTTGCTATTGGTTATGGCGTCGCGCCGTTAGTCATTTTTATGGGGGTTGGGGCGATGACCGATTTCGGGCCGCTGTTGGCCAACCCAAAAACGCTGTTGTTGGGCGCCGCCGCACAATTTGGTATTTTTGCCACCGTGCTCGGTGCATTGGCGCTAAACAGCTTGGGGGTTATTGAATTTACCCTGCCGCAAGCGGCTTCGATCGGCATTATCGGCGGGGCTGACGGCCCGACGGCAATCTATCTTGCCAGCAAACTGGCGCCAGAGCTGCTGGGGGCGATTGCGGTGGCAGCGTATTCGTATATGGCGTTGGTGCCGTTAATTCAGCCACCGATTATGAAAGCGCTCACCAGTGAAGCAGAGCGAAAAATCCGCATGGTGCAGCTTCGCCAAGTCAGCAATCGGGAAAAAATTCTGTTTCCGGTTGTATTGCTGTTGTTGGTGGCATTGTTGTTGCCGGATGCCGCGCCGTTATTGGGGATGTTTTGTTTCGGCAATTTAATGCGAGTCAGTGGCGTAGTGGAACGTTTAAGCGAAACCACGCAAAATGCGTTGATCAATATTGTGACAATTATTTTGGGCTTATCAGTCGGGGCAAAATTGGTGGCGGATAAATTCCTGCAACCGCAAACGCTGGGGATTTTACTGCTGGGTATGGTCGCATTTGCGATTGGCACTGCCAGCGGAGTGATTATGGCGAAGTTGTTGAACCGTTTTTCTAAAAATAACCCAATCAATCCGTTAATTGGCGCTGCCGGTGTTTCTGCGGTGCCAATGGCGGCAAGGGTTGCCAATAAAGTCGGTTTGCAAGCCGATTCACAAAATTTCCTGTTGATGCATGCCATGGGGCCGAATGTTGCCGGGGTAATCGGATCGGCGATTGCCGCTGGAGTGATGTTAAAATATATTACTGCAATGTCGTAGGGGCGATTGGTTATAAAGAAAAAAGATGTGCTGTCGCAAGGCATCACATCTTTTTACGTCGTTACAATCAGATAAAAGTGCTGTCAGATAAAAGTGCGGTTTATCACTTAAATGTTAAATGCTGAACGACGAGCCACAGCCGCAGGTGGTGGTGGCATTGGGATTGCTGACCACAAAACGGGAGCCTTCCAAGCCTTCGGTGTAATCCACTGTGCCGCCGATCAAATATTGCAAGCTCATCGGATCAACCACCAATGACACGCCATTTTTCTCAATGGCCAAATCGCCATCGTTGATTTTTTCATCAAAAGTGAAACCATATTGAAAGCCGCTGCAACCACCACCGGTGATGTAAACCCGCAACTTCAACTCTGGGTTTTCTTCATCGGCAATCAGGTTTTTCACTTTGTTTGCTGCTGCGTCTGTAAAATCGAGAGGAATCGCCATCTCACTCATAAGTACTCCTACGCTGTGTACTTTGCCAACTATAAAAAAGATTCGCGCATTATAGCACTATTTTTTGGCTAAAAAAGAGCAAAAATTCGCTTTCGAAACACAGAGAGAGCATTGGAATGATGGCAGAAATGGTTTCTTTAGGCATAAAATGCTACAATGTTTGGCGATTTTCAATAATAAAAAGGCGAGAAAAAAGAGATGAATATTCCTATCTGGAGCGGAGAAGAGCTGGATAAGATCAGAACGGCTTGCAAATTGGCGCAAGAGGTGCTGGTGATGATTGAACCTTACGTCAAAGAGGGCGTCAGCACGGGTGAACTGGATCGCATTTGTCATCAATATATGCGCGAGGCGCAGCAGACGATACCGGCGTGCTTGAATTACAACGGCTTTCCGAAAGCCACCTGTATTTCAGTGAATGAAGTGGTGTGTCATGGCATTCCGGATGACGGCAAAATCCTGAAAAAGGGCGATATTGTCAACATTGATGTCACGGTGATCAAAGACGGTTTTTATGGTGACAACTCTAAAATGTATCTGATCGGCGAGCCGTCAATCAAAGCCAATCGGCTATGTGAGGTGACTTTGGAATCACTATATGTCGGATTACGCACGGTAAAACCCGGTATTCGTTTAAATCAAATCGGGCGCAGCATTCAGCAATATGTGGAGAGCAAAGGCTGTTCGGTGGTGCGCGAATATTGCGGCCATGGCATCGGCAACCGTTTTCACAGTGATCCGCAAGTGCTGCATTACTATGCGGATGACGGCGGCGTGATTTTAAAGCCGGGCATGGTGTTCACGATTGAGCCGATGGTCAATGCCGGACGGCGTGAAGTGCGGTTGATGAAAGACGGTTGGACGGTGAAAACCAAAGATCGCAGCCCGTCGGCACAATATGAACACCAGATTGTGGTGACAGAAAATGGCTGTGAAGTGATGACGATTCGTGATGAAGAAATTGCTGCCGGACGAATTTCTCGCTTGATGATTAACGATTGATTTTGAATAATTGTCGGAAGGCGTAAAGGATGCTATCTAGCCGTGATGAAGCCAGTGATTCGGTGGTCAACAATAGCGTAATTGATGTCACTGAAGTAAAAGTGCGGTTGCAGGCGCTAAAAGCGCAGGAATTGGCGCAATTTAATCACAGTGATATTAACCACTTGATCGCCGAGCGTAGCCGCTTTTATGATCAGTTGTTGCAGCAGTTATGGCATCAGTTCGGTTTGGATCAACAGCCGTTGGCGCTGGTTGCGGTCGGCGGTTATGGGCGCGAAGAGATGTTTCCGCTCTCCGATTTGGATATTTTGATCCTCAGCGAAACCGCACTTGATACGTTGCAGCAAGACAACATTAGCGCACTGATTCAATTTTTATGGGATTGTCACTTTGACGTCGGGCACAGTGTACGCACGCTGGATCAATGTATTGCCGAAGGGCAGGCGGATATCAGTATTGCCACCAATTTATTGGAGTCCCGTTTTCTGGACGGCCATCAAACCTTGTTTCGTCAGTTGCAAAGTGCGGTTAAATCCGCTGAATTTTGGTCGATCGAGGCATTTTTTGCCGCTAAAATGCAGGAAAAAGCCGAACGTTACCAACGCTACAACAATACCGGCTACAATTTAGAACCGGATATCAAATACAGCCCCGGTGGCTTACGCGATTTACATTTATTATACTGGATTGCGTTGCGCCATTTGGGTGTCAAGAACCTGCAAGAGATTTTGGATTCGGGCTTTATTTACCCAGAAGAACACCGCACTTTGAATCGTGCACAGCAATTTTTATTTAAATTGCGTTTTGCGCTGCATCTGGTGATCAAACGCTATGATAACCGCTTGTTGTTTGATCGGCAGGTGAAAGTCAGTGAAATGTTGGGGTATCAAGGGGCAGGTAATCGAGCAGTAGAAGAGATGATGAAACATTTCTTCCGTGCTTCCCATGACATTATGCAGCTGACAGAATTGCTGTTGCAACACTACCAAGAGCATTTTATTCAGACTTGCGACAGCGGCGAGGCACAATCGTTGGATGCGCATTTTGAGCTGAAAAATCAGGCGATCCGTTTGCGTAATCCAGACTGCTTTTTGCAGCAACCGGACACAATACTGGATCTGTTTTTCCATCTGACACAGCAGCCGCAAGCGCTGATCCATTCCACGACGCTGCGTCGGTTGCGTTTGGCGTTGGTGGTGCAGGATAGCAATAAAAAAGGGCAGTATCTGATTGATATTCCCTCAGCACGGCAAAAATTTGTGCATTTGTTGGCACAACCGCAAGCGATTGCCCGCGCGATTGTGCCGATGCACCAGCACGGTGTATTGAATGCTTATTGCGAAGAGTGGAATAATATCAGTGGCTTAATGCAGTTTGATCTGTTTCATGCGTACACCGTGGACGAACACACCGTGCGAGTGCTGTTGAAACTGGAAAGTTTTCTTGAACCGCAAAATGCCGAACAACATCCATTGTGTGTTGAACTGTTTCCGAATTTGGCAAATCGAACCTTGATCTACTTGACCGCACTTTTCCATGATATTGCCAAAGGGCGTGGCGGCGATCATGCAGAATTGGGGGCGATCGATGTTTATGACTTTGCGCAAAAACATGGTTTTGACGAACAAGATGCCGAAATGACCGCTTGGTTGGTACTGAATCATTTGAAAATGTCAGTCACTGCACAGCGGCGCGATATTTATGATCCGCAAGTGGTGTTGGCATTTGCCAATAGCGTGAAATATCAAATTCGTTTAGATTATTTGACCTGTTTGACCGTGGCGGACATCAGCGCCACCAACAGCACGTTGTGGAACAGTTGGAAGCGTTCGTTGATTAAAACGCTGTATCAATTTACCAAACAGCAGCTGGAACAAGGTACGGACTATTTGCTGGATATCAGTGATGAAATTTTGCAGCATCGTTTGCGGGCATTGGCGTTATTGCAACCATTGCTGCAAGATGAGCGCTTGAAATTACGCACCGTCAATGATTTTTGGCAGCGCTGTCCACAGGACTATTTCTTACGTAATAATCCACAGCAACTGGCGTGGCACGTTGAATTGATTTGTCAATCAAATGAGCAGGCTATTGTTAAATCCAGCAACCGCTTTTCACAAGGCGGCACTGAATTGTTTGTGTATTGCCCAGATCAACCGCACTTGTTCAATAAAGTGGTGCGTGCCATCGAAGCCAAAAATCTCTCTATTCACGACGCCCAAATTTTGACCAGTAATGACGGCTATGCACTGGATTCGTTTATTATCAGCGAAACTTCCGGCGTGTTGGCAAAATTCGATCGTCGGCGCAGCATTGAGCAGAGTGTGAAAACGGCGTTGCTGAGTGAATATAAACCGGCATTGAATATCAGAATCAACAATAAGTTACAACATTTTCATGTCCCTACCGAAGTGCGGTTTATCGACAGCAAAAGACGCGATCAAACGGAATTAGAAATTTTTGTGTTGGATAAACCGGGGCTATTGGTGAGCATTAGTAATGTGTTCAGCGAGCAAGGACTCAATTTGCTGAATGCGAAAATTACCACCACCGGCGAGCGGGCGGAGGACTTTTTTATCCTTGCCAATTCGCAAAACAGAGCTTTGGACGACAGTGAAAAACTGCGCTTGCAGCAGGCATTGCTGACCGCACTTGATTAGGGTCTATAAACAAACATCAACAGACCCTAGAGCAACGGGCTGAACAAAAAGAACAGTCGCTCGAAAAAGCGTTTATAAATCGGGCGGCGGTACCAAACGTGTGCGTCCATCAGGCTGGATTGTGCTAAATAGCTGGCTTGTAACGCCTCAACCTCTTGCCCAAAGCGCAGATCGTCGACGATCATTGTCACTTCAAAATTCAGCATAAAACTGCGTGCATCCATATTCACCGTGCCGACCAGTGCCAGACGCGAATCAATTAGAATGCTCTTGGTGTGCAGCAACCCGTTTTCAAAACGGTAAATTTTCACGCCGGCTTCCAACAATTCATCAAAGAAAGTGCGGCTCGCCCACTCCACTAAAAACGAGTCGTTTTTTTGCGGCAGGATCAGTTTGACATCAACGCCACGAATCGAAGCGGTTGCCAGCGATTCTGCAATAGTGGAACTGGGCACAAAATAGGGCGAGGTGATTGTGATGCTGTGCCGTGCGCTGCTGATCGCCAGCAGCAGTGATTGGGTCATCAAATCTTGTGGAAATCCAGGGCCGGACGGCAAAATTTGCACCCCGTGCGAATCATCAGGTTTATGTTGTAACAGTGGGCATTGTGGCAGCAGCGCAACGTCTTCATTGGTTTCCATCTGCCAATCCCAACTATGAACGCCCTGCAAAATAAGTGACACCGGCCCTTCAATCCGCACCATAATATCGACCCATTGACCGATTTCAGCGTGCTGTTTGAAATAACGCGGATCAACCATATTCATACTGCCGGTGTAGCTAATATTATCATCGATCACCATAATTTTGCGGTGTTGCCGTAAATCGACACGACGAAAAAACATGCGGAATAGATTAGCGTGCAGCGCTTCTTCAATCCGAATGCCGTTGTCGAGCAGATAACGGTAATTTCGACCGCCTAAAAAACGCTTGCTGCCGACGGAGTCCAGTAAAATTTGAATTCTAACTCCACGTTTGGCAGCACGAATTAAGGCACTGGTCAGATCGTTGACCAAACCGCCGTCCGACCAGATATAAAACGTCATGTAAATGGTTTTTTGCGCCTGTTCGATATCCTGAATCATAGTTTGGATAATGCTTTCGGCACTGTTTAAAATATGCAGTTCGTTATTTAATACGCACGGAATACCAACTCGATAGCGGCTCAAGGCAAACAGTGGTTTAAAACGTAATTTTTCGTTACTTAACGTTAAATTGGAGCATTGATCAAAACTGCTGAACCATTCGGTGTAGAGTGGTGCCAGCTTTTTGAAGGACTCACCACGCCGCCGCCCAAGTTTGATTTCGCCTAGAATCAGATAGGCAATAATGCCGAAAACCGGGATCATAAAGATGATCAGCAGCCACGCTAAGGTGACGGAAACCGCTTGTTTTTTAAATGCCAAACGAGCAGTGATCCCGATGCCGAAAACCCAGACAAATGCGGGCAGCAAGTAACCGATAATTTGCGAAAGTTCTATATTCATACTATGCTTATAACACGCCTTAATTATATGATTTATAGATAACCGTGATGTTGCCAAAAGAAACGATTACCTCGAAAGCTGCTATTGCTGATATTTCTGATACTGATATCCCTGAACCGATTACTGTGGTGTATCGCCACCCCGATTTTCTTGTGATCGACAAGCCGACCGGCATCAGCGTACACAAAGATCACCAACTATCGGGGCTGCCTGATTTGGTTGCGCAGCAAACAGGTGATGCCAAGTTATGGCTGGTTCATCGTTTGGATAAAATCACTTCAGGCTTATTGATTTTGGCTTGCAATAGTGACGCTGCTGCCGAGTTTTCACGCCTGTTTCAAACACATAAAATAGAAAAGCATTATATCGCGCTTTCGAGCGGGAAACCAAAGAAAAAGCAGGGCATGGTGGCAGGTGATATGGCGAAAACCCGCAATGGTAGTTGGAAACTGTGCCGCAGCCAAACCAACCCTGCAGTCACCCGTTTTCACAGTGTTCTTTGTGAACCTGGCTTGCGCTTATTTCATCTGATGCCAAAGAGCGGTAAAACGCACCAATTGCGCGTGGCAATGAAAAGCCTTGGCAGCCCGATTTTGGGCGATCAGCGCTATGGTGATAAAACCGCACTTGACCGCACTTATTTACACGCTTATGCACTTAAATTTGATTATCGAGGCAAAAAAATTGTCATCACACAATTGCCGAGCAGCGGCGAATACTTTCTGCGCCCAGAGGTGCAGCGGCAATTGGCGCGGTTAACGATTGATTGCATAACGGATTAAGGGGATAATACCTTAGGGTCTGTTGATCTTTGTTTATAATTTGAGTTGTCGTTTAAAATGAGCACAATCTAGGCGTGCTCATTTTAAACACAATCCGCAGGACTATGACTCTTTTTCGCCACTACTGCGTTAAAAGCCGTTCGTTTAGAATCACTAAACTTCACGACTTTTGCCTTATTTATTTGCAAAAAGAGTGGCGAAAAATAGTCTATAGC
>VDHG01000009.1 GCA_006228005.1 Testudinibacter crocodili | reverse complement strand
CTTCATCTTTAGACAATACGTACACTTCTGATTCGAAATCGGTGTGCGGTGTGATTGAACCCGGTTTTGCCAAGACTTGACCACGTTCGATCTCTTCACGTTTGGTACCACGCAACAACGCACCGATGTTCTCCCCTGCACGACCTTCGTCTAACAGTTTACGGAACATTTCAACACCGGTAACCGTGGTTTTGGTAGTCGCTTTGATACCGACGATTTCAACCGTCGGTATCAAAGCGACTACCAAAACCACGGTTACCGGTGTTGAAATGTTCCGTAAACTGTTAGACGAAGGTCGTGCAGGGGAGAACATCGGTGCGTTGTTGCGTGGTACCAAACGTGAAGAGATCGAACGTGGTCAAGTCTTGGCAAAACCGGGTTCAATCACACCGCACACCGATTTCGAATCAGAAGTGTACGTATTGTCTAAAGATGAAGGCGGCCGTCATACTCCGTTCTTCAAAGGCTACCGTCCACAGTTCTATTTCCGTACAACGGATGTAACCGGCACTATCGAGTTACCGGAAGGCGTGGAAATGGTTATGCCTGGCGACAACATCCAAATGGTTGTTAGCCTGATTCACCCAATTGCGATGGACCAAGGCTTACGCTTTGCGATTCGTGAAGGTGGCCGTACAGTAGGTGCGGGTGTTGTAGCGAAAATTATCAAATAATTGCGCTGCAAGATATCTCAAAAAGGGTGAACTTCGGTTCGCCCTTTTTGTTGTTTAAGTGTTGGGAATAGTGGTATAAGGGCATAAGAAATTAACGGTTTTATTGTAATTAGCCTATTCAATGCATAAAGAAAGTGCTACAATCGCTCGTTCAAAAATATACCGTTATTCATTGGATCGGATAGATAAAAAACATGAGTTCAGAAAATATTAAAAAACAAGCACTTATTGAAAACCATGAAGGTAAAGGCAAAGCAGTAAATAATTTGCTTTGGCTTTTAGCTGTACTATTGATCGTTGTTGCCGCTGTGGGGAATACTTATTTTGCCGATCAATTTGCGTTGGTCATTCGTATCGTTGCGATGGTAATTTTAATGGTCGCAGCCTTAGGACTCGTGGCAATCACCAATCAAGGTAAGAAAGCGATTGGTTTTTTCAAAGAGTCACGTGGTGAATTAAGAAAAATCGTTTGGCCGAAACGCTCCGAGGCTATGCAAACAACATTGATTGTTTTTGGTGTAACTGTGGTTGCTTCTTTAGTGCTTTGGGGATTTGATTCCTTGATTATTGCGGTTATCTCCTTTATTACTAACCTGAGATTTTAATTTATGAGCGAGAATACAGCACCAATAAAACGCTGGTATGTTTTACAGGCTTTCTCCGGTTTTGAAGGCCGTGTAGCGAAAACATTAATCGAATATATCAAACAACATAATATGGAAGATCAGTTTGGTGAAGTACTAGTGCCAACTGAAGAAGTGGTTGAAAATATTGCCGGCAAACGTCGCAAAAGCGAGCGTAAATTCTTCCCCGGTTATGTACTGGTACAAATGGAAATGAACGATGACACTTGGCATTTGGTGCGTAGTGTGCCACGTGTGATGGGTTTCATCGGTGGTACGCCAGACAAGCCTGCGCCGATTTCTAAACGCGAAGCCGATACGATTTTAAACCGTCTACAACAAGATGGTGATAAACCAAGACCGAAAACACTGTTCCAGCCTGGTGAAGAAGTGCGGGTTACCGAAGGTCCGTTTATGGATTTCAACGGCACGGTAGAAGAGGTCGATTACGACAAAAGCCGTATCAAAGTATCTGTGTCGATTTTTGGGCGTGCGACACCGGTGGAACTGGAGTTCCGCCAAGTGGAAAAAGCGGTTTAAGCCGGTACGTTCAAGGCATAATTTCTCAAGTATTTTACGCTAAAATGCTTGAAAAACAGGCAGTGTTTAATTAGAATACTGCCCTTTATAAACAGGGGAGCCGCAAGGCGATAATACCCGCAAGAGGAAAATAAAATGGCAAAGAAAGTACAAGCCTACGTTAAACTGCAAGTTGCAGCAGGTATGGCAAATCCAAGTCCACCGGTTGGTCCAGCTTTGGGTCAACAAGGTGTCAACATCATGGAATTCTGTAAAGCATTCAACGCTCGTACTGAGGGCTTGGAAAAAGGCTTACCAACTCCGGTTGTTATCACAGTTTATGCAGACCGCTCTTTCACTTTTATCACTAAGACTCCGCCAGCAGCAGTATTGCTGAAAAAAGCGGCAGGTGTTAAATCTGGTTCTGGTAAACCGAACAAAGAAAAAGTCGGTAAAGTCACTCGTGCACAAGTTCGTGAAATCGCTGAAGTTAAAGCAGCGGATATGACTGGTGCAAGTGTCGAAACTAAAATGAAATCTATTGAAGGTACCGCTCGCTCAATGGGCTTGGTAGTGGAGGACTAATCAGATGGCTAAACTAACCAAACGCATGAAAGCGATCCAAGAAAAAGTAGATTCAACTAAAGCCTACGAAATCAATGAAGCCGTTGCTTTATTGAAAGAGCTGGCGACAGCCAAATTTGTTGAAAGTGTTGATGTTGCTGTTAATTTGGGTATCGAAGCGCGTAAATCTGACCAAAACGTACGTGGCGCAACGGTGTTGCCACATGGTACAGGGCGTGATGTACGTGTAGCTGTATTTACTCAAGGCACAAACGCTGAAGCAGCAAAAGAAGCCGGTGCTGACTTAGTCGGTATGGAAGATCTGGCTGAATTAGTCAAAAAAGGCGAAATGAACTTCGACGTAGTCATTGCTTCTCCGGACGCAATGCGTGTTGTGGGTCAATTAGGTCAAATCCTAGGTCCACGCGGCTTAATGCCAAACCCGAAAGTCGGTACCGTAACGCCTAACGTTGCAGAAGCGGTTAAAAATGCGAAATCTGGTCAGGTTCGTTACCGTAACGACAAAAATGGTATTATCCACACCACTATCGGTAAAGTGAGTTTCTCAGAAGAACAACTGAAAGAGAACTTGCAAGCCTTGTTGGCAGCTTTAGTGAAAGCTAAACCAGCCAGCTCTAAAGGGATCTTTATCAAGAAAGTCAGCCTTTCCACCACTCAAGGTGCAGGCGTGGCGATTGATCAAACCAGTTTGAGCTAATAAAACTTTACAGCGGGGAGAATTGTATTTATAATTCTCCTCTTATTTTCCGATGGTAGTTTTGTCGGAAACTTCTGGTTGGTGCTTGACCTTATTCAAGCCCCATCCAAGACCGCAGGGGAAATCGTGTGGGGAAACTCAGGTGATTTCTTAATTATCCTGCGTAGATGGTGAACAGAATGAGAAAAATTTTCTGCTTCTGCGCACCGAAAGACGTCTTGATATGCTTGCATATCAAGGAATTTAAATCCGGGAAACCGGAGTGTATTCAGGAGCTATAAGCCAATGGCATTAAATCTTCAAGACAAACAAGCAATTGTTGCTGAAGTAAACGAAGCAGCCAAAGGTGCCCTATCAGCAGTGATTGCGGATTCTCGCGGTGTGACTGTGGATAAAATGACTGAATTGCGTAAAACTGCGCGTGAAGCCGGTGTTACTATGCGTGTCGTACGTAATACTTTATTACGTCGTGCGGTAGAAGGCACTGACTACGAGTGCTTGAAAGACGTGATGACAGGTCCGACACTTATCGCATTTTCTAATGAGCATCCGGGCGCAGCTGCACGTTTGTTCAAAGATTTCGCAAAAGCGAACGATAAGTTCGAACTTAAAGGTGCCGCTTTCGAAGGTAAAATCCAAGATGTTGAATTCTTAGCAACATTGCCGACTTACGACGAAGCGATTGCACGTTTAATGGGTACTATGAAAGAAGCTGCGGCAGGCAAACTTGCTCGCACTCTTGCGGCATTACGCGACAAATTACAAGAAGCTGCTTAATTATCAAAGCGTTTCTTACCTCGTTTAATTTATTTACTTTAGGAATTGATTGTCATGTCATTAACTAACGAACAAATCATTGAAGCGATTGCTTCTAAAACTGTCACTGAAATCGTAGAATTAATTTCTGCAATGGAAGAAAAATTCGGTGTTTCTGCAGCAGCGGCAGCAGTAGCTGTAGCAGCAGGTCCAGCAGAAGCAGCAGAAGAGAAAACTGAATTCGATGTAGTATTAACTGCAGCGGGCGCTAACAAAGTTGCTGTTATCAAAGCAGTACGTGGTGCAACTGGTTTAGGCTTGAAAGAAGCGAAAGACCTGGTTGAATCTGCACCAGCAGCGCTGAAAGAAGGCATCTCTAAAGCTGAAGCTGAAGAACTGAAGAAAACATTAGAAGAAGCAGGCGCTTCTGTTGAACTTAAATAATTAATTTTATTTAGGTTTATAGCCTGTTATAGGCGGATGGCTAGCGGTTTATACTGCTAGCCATTTTGTGCCTTTAAAAAATAGAAGTGAATATGCCGTTTTTTTATTTCTATAACTGCTTGATAAAATAGCGATTATTGATTTTATCTAGCCTGCACCAGAAGTTTTGCCAGTGATTTTCGGCAAAAAAGTGAAAGTGCGGTACCAACAAACGGTATCGATAGCATTGCCACCTTGTTAATTTGATCGCAAGTGTGCGCGAATTTTGGGTCACCGATCAGCGAGCAGAGGAACCCTATGGTTTACTCCTATACCGAGAAAAAACGTATTCGTAAAAACTTTGGCAAACGTCAACAAGTTTTAAATGTACCTTATTTATTAACAATCCAAATCGATTCTTTCGATAAATTTATTCAGCAAGATCCGGAAGGGCAGCAGGGACTGGAAGCAGCATTTCGTTCAGTATTTCCAATTGTCAGCAATAACGGCAGCACTGAATTGCAATATGTGAGCTATAAGTTAGGTGAACCAGTATTTGATGTGCGTGAATGTCAAATCCGTGGGACAACTTATTCTGCGCCGTTAAGAGTTAAACTGCGTTTAGTCAGCTACGATCGTGATGCTGCGCCGGGTACGGTAAAAGACATCAAAGAAAATGATGTGTATATGGGGGAAATCCCATTGATGACCGACAACGGAACTTTTGTGATCAACGGTACTGAGCGTGTTATCGTATCACAATTACACCGTAGTCCGGGGGTGTTCTTCGACAGCGATAAAGGTAAAACCCACTCCTCTGGGAAGGTGCTGTATAACGCACGTATTATTCCTTACCGTGGTTCATGGTTGGATTTTGAATTTGATCCGAAAGATAACTTGTTTGCGCGTATTGACCGCCGCCGTAAATTACCGGCTACGATTATCCTGCGTGCATTGAACTACACCACCGAAGAAATTCTGGCACTGTTCTTTGAGAAAGTGAATTTCAGCATTGATGATAACAAATTGATGATGGAACTGGTGCCTGAGCGCTTGCGTGGTGAAACTGCCAGCTTTGATATCGAAGCCAACGGCACCGTTTATATTGAGCGCGGACGTCGTATCACGGCACGTCATATTCGTCAGTTAGAAAAAGATAAAATCTCTCAAGTTGTGGTTCCGACAGAATATATTGTCGGTAAAATTGTTGCTAAAGATTATGTTGATCTTGAGAGTGGCGAATTGATCTGTGCGGCAAATGCAGAAATTACATTAGAAATGTTGGCTAAATTGAGCCAAGCCGGTTATAAAAATATTGAGGTGCTGTTCACCAATGATTTGGATCATGGACCTTACATTTCAGAAACCTTGCGAGTGGATCCGTCACATGACCGTTTAAGCGCGCTGGTTGAAATTTATCGGATGATGCGTCCGGGCGAACCACCGACAAAAGAAGCGGCGGAATCGCTGTTTGACAATTTGTTCTTCTCCAGTGATCGTTATGATCTTTCTGCGGTTGGTCGCATGAAGTTTAACCGCTCTTTGAACATTCCGGAAGGGGAAGGCAGCGGTATCCTGAGCAATGACGACATCGTGATGGTGATGAAAAAACTGATCGAGATCCGTAATGGACGCGGTGAAGTCGATGATATTGATCACTTAGGCAACCGTCGTATTCGTTCAGTGGGCGAGATGGCGGAAAACCAATTCCGTATCGGCTTGGTGCGTGTCGAAAGAGCGGTCAGAGAGCGTTTGTCATTAGGCGATTTGGACGGTGTAACGCCACAAGATTTGATCAATGCCAAACCAATTTCAGCGGCAGTGAAAGAATTCTTTGGCTCGTCCCAGTTGTCACAATTTATGGATCAGAATAACCCGTTATCAGAAGTGACTCACAAACGCCGTATTTCTGCTTTAGGTCCTGGTGGTTTGACCCGTGAGCGCGCCGGCTTTGAGGTGCGTGATGTTCATGCCACTCACTACGGTCGTGTCTGTCCGATTGAAACGCCTGAAGGGCCAAACATCGGTTTGATCAACTCCTTGTCGGTGTATGCACGTACCAATGATTATGGTTTCTTGGAAACCCCATACCGTAAAGTGGTTGACGGACAAGTGACGGAAGAAATTGAATATTTGTCAGCGATTGAAGAAGGCAAATATGTGATTGCACAGGCGAACTCCAACTTAGATGAAAATTCACGCTTTACTGATACCTTCGTGACTTGTCGTGGTGAACACGGCGAAGCGGGTTTGTATAAAGCCGATGAAATCCAATATATGGATATTTCTACGCAGCAAGTTGTTTCGGTGGCGGCGGCGTTGATTCCGTTCTTGGAACACGACGATGCTAACCGTGCTTTGATGGGTGCAAACATGCAACGTCAAGCGGTGCCGACTTTGCGTGCCGATAAACCGTTGGTCGGAACCGGAATTGAGAAAGCAGTAGCCGTCGACTCCGGGGTGACTGTAGTCGCCAAACGTGGTGGTTATGTGCAATATATCGATGCTTCACGTATCGTGATTAAAGTCAACGAAGATGAAACCGTACCGGGCGAAGCAGGCATTGATATTTATAACCTGACCAAATACACCCGTTCCAACCAAAACACCTGTATCAACCAAGTGCCTTGTATTGCTTTGGGCGAACCGATTGAGCGTGGTGAAGTGTTGGCGGACGGTCCATCCACCGATCTAGGAGAACTGGCATTAGGTCAAAACATGCGTGTGGCATTTATGCCATGGAATGGTTATAACTTCGAAGACTCGATGTTAGTTTCTGAGCGTGTGGTGCAAGAAGATCGTTTCACGACGATTCACATTCAAGAATTGACCGCAGTTGCGCGTGATACCAAACTGGGTGCAGAAGAGATTACTGCCGATATTCCTAACGTCGGTGAAGCAGCGCTGAGCAAATTGGACGAATCCGGTATCGTGTATATCGGGGCGGAAGTCAAAGGCGGTGATATTCTGGTGGGTAAAGTCACCCCGAAAGGTGAGACTCAATTAACCCCAGAAGAAAAATTATTGCGTGCGATCTTCGGTGAAAAAGCCTCTGATGTAAAAGATTCTTCTCTGCGGGTACCAAACAGCGTTTCCGGTACGGTAATCGACGTACAAGTCTTTACCCGTGATGGTGTAGAAAAGGATAAACGTGCGCTTGAAATTGAAGAAATGCAGTTAAAACAAGCCAAGAAAGATTTGGTGGAAGAACTGGAAATTTTAGAAGCTGGCTTGTTTACCCGTGTACGTAACCTGTTATTAAACAACGGTGTTGAAGAGAAACAACTGGATAAGCTAACCCGTAACCAATGGTTGGAACAGTCTTTGGCTGATGAAAACCAACAAAATCAGTTGGAACAGTTAGCAGAGCAGCATGAAGAGTTGCGCAAAGAGTTTGAACGCAAACTGGAAATTAAACGTCATAAAATCATTCAAGGCGACGATTTAGCACCGGGTGTGTTGAAAATCGTGAAAGTCTATCTGGCGGTAAAACGTCAGATTCAGCCGGGTGATAAAATGGCAGGTCGCCATGGTAATAAAGGGGTGATCTCAAAAATTAATCCGGTGGAAGACATGCCGTACGACGAAAACGGGCAGCCGGTCGATATCGTCTTGAACCCGTTGGGCGTACCGTCACGGATGAATATCGGTCAGATTTTGGAAACACATTTGGGCTTGGCGGCCAAAGGTGTGGGTGACAAGATCAATGCGATGATTAAACAGCAACAATCTGTTGCCAAATTGCGTGATTATATTCAACGTGCGTATGATTTGGGCGGCGAAAGTCAAAAAGTGGATCTTGCCACTTTCAGCGATGATGAAGTGATGCGTTTGGCGCAAAACCTGCGTAAAGGAATGCCGTTGGCAACACCGGTATTCGACGGCGCACATGAAAGCGAAATCAAAGGCTTGTTGGCGCTGGCAGATCTGCCGACTTCCGGTCAGATTACGTTGTTTGACGGGCGTACCGGCGAGAAATTTGAACGTCCGGTAACCGTAGGCTATATGTACATGCTGAAATTGAACCATTTGGTTGATGACAAAATGCACGCTCGTTCAACCGGTTCGTACAGCTTGGTTACCCAACAACCATTGGGTGGTAAAGCCCAGTTCGGGGGACAACGTTTCGGAGAAATGGAAGTATGGGCGCTGGAAGCTTATGGTGCTGCTTATACCCTGCAAGAGATGCTGACCGTGAAATCCGATGACGTGAACGGTCGTACCAAAATGTATAAAAACATTGTGGACGGCGCACATCAGATGGAACCGGGCATGCCAGAATCCTTCAACGTATTGTTGAAAGAGATTCGCTCGCTGGGGATTAATATTGATCTGGATGAAGATCGTTAATCGCTTCCATCTGAGCAACGATAAAAATATGCTCAAGTGCGGTCTGACCGCACTTGAATTAAGTTTAACTCCGACAGGAGCAAATCTGTGAAAGACTTAGTTAAGTTTTTGAAAGCACAAACGAAATCTTCAGAAGATTTTGATGTGATTAAAATTGGGCTGGCTTCTCCCGACATGATCCGTTCATGGTCGTTCGGTGAAGTGAAAAAGCCAGAAACCATTAACTACCGTACGTTTAAACCGGAACGTGACGGTTTATTCTGTGCACGCATTTTCGGGCCGGTTAAAGATTACGAATGTTTGTGCGGAAAATACAAACGTTTAAAACATCGTGGCGTGATCTGTGAAAAGTGCGGTGTCGAAGTTACGCAAACCAAAGTACGTCGTGAGCGTATGGGACACATTGAGCTGGCTTCACCGGTAGCGCACATCTGGTTCTTAAAATCATTGCCGTCCCGTATCGGTTTATTGTTAGATATGCCGTTGCGTGATATTGAACGCGTGCTGTATTTCGAAAGCTATATCGTCACCGAGCCGGGTATGACCGACTTGGAGCGCGGTCAACTGTTGACCGAAGAACAATTTATGGATGCGGAAGACCGTTGGGCGGACGAATTCGAAGCCAAAATGGGGGCAGAAGCTATCCAACATTTGTTGCAACAAATGGATTTGGCGCACCAATGCGAAACGCTGCGTGAAGAGCTGCAAGAAACCAGTTCGGAAACTAAACGTAAAAAAATTACTAAACGCTTGAAATTGCTGGAAGCTTTTATTCAATCCGGCAACAATCCAGAGTGGATGGTGTTGACCGTGCTACCGGTATTACCGCCAGATCTGCGTCCGTTAGTGCCGTTGGATGGCGGTCGTTTTGCGACCTCTGATTTGAACGATTTATATCGTCGGGTGATCAACCGTAACAACCGTTTGAAACGCTTACTGGATCTGGTTGCACCGGATATTATCGTACGCAACGAAAAACGGATGCTGCAAGAATCGGTCGATGCATTGTTAGACAACGGTCGCCGTGGTCGTGCGATCACTGGTTCCAACAAACGTGCGCTGAAATCCCTTGCGGATATGATCAAAGGAAAACAAGGTCGTTTCCGTCAAAACTTGTTAGGTAAACGGGTTGACTATTCCGGTCGTTCGGTTATTACCGTCGGTCCATACCTGCATTTGCATCAATGTGGTTTGCCGAAAAAAATGGCGCTGGAACTGTTCCGTCCGTTTATCTATGCCAAATTAGAAAGCCAAGGCTATGCTTCAACCATCAAAGCTGCCAAGAAAATGGTGGAGCGTGAAGATGCGATTGTTTGGGATATTCTAGCTGATGTTATCCGCGAACACCCGATTCTGTTGAACCGTGCGCCAACCTTGCACCGTTTGGGGATCCAAGCATTCGAGCCGTTGTTGATCGAAGGTAAAGCCATCCAGTTACACCCATTGGTGTGTGCGGCATTCAACGCCGACTTTGACGGAGACCAAATGGCGGTACACGTACCGTTGACGCTGGAAGCGCAATTGGAAGCACGTGCGTTGATGATGTCGACTAACAATATCTTATCACCGGCAAACGGTGAGCCGATCATTGTGCCGTCACAAGACGTGGTGTTGGGTCTGTATTACATGACCCGTGAAAAAGTCAACGCTAAAGGCGAAGGCATGTATCTGCAAAATCCACTGGAGGCAGAGAAAGCCTACCGTACTGGGCAAGCGGAACTGCATGCACGGGTTAAAGTGCGGATCACCGAATATGTGAAGTCTTCTAGCAATGAGTTTGAAGCCGTCACCACGCTGACCGAAACCACTATCGGGCGTGCAATTTTATGGATGATTGCGCCGAGAGGTATGCCATTCGAGTTGTTTAACCAAACTTTAGGCAAAAAGGCGATTTCTCGTTTAATCAACGCCTGTTACCGTTTGTTGGGTATGAAATCCAGCGTCATTTTTGCCGACCAAATCATGTACACCGGTTTTGCCTATGCGGCACGTTCCGGCGCATCGGTCGGGATTGATGATATGGTGATTCCGGATCAGAAAAATGAAATTATTTCTGCAGCGGAAAGTGAAGTTGAAGAGATTCAGGAGCAATTCCAATCGGGCCTTGTGACTGCCGGTGAGCGTTACAATAAAGTCATCGATATTTGGGCGGCAGCGAATGAACGTGTTGCCAAAGCGATGATGGAAAACCTATCAACCGAAGAAGTGATTAATCGTGACGGAGTGCCGGAAAAACAAGCCTCCTTTAACAGCATCTTTATGATGGCGGATTCTGGAGCGCGGGGTTCTGCGGCGCAGATTCGTCAGCTGGCGGGAATGCGGGGCTTGATGGCGCGTCCGGACGGCTCGATCATTGAAACACCGATCACTGCGAACTTCCGTGAAGGCTTGAACGTACTGCAATACTTTATTTCCACCCACGGGGCGCGTAAAGGTTTGGCAGATACCGCACTTAAAACAGCGAACTCCGGTTACTTGACCCGCCGTCTGGTTGACGTGGCGCAAGATTTGGTGATTGTTGAAGACGATTGCGGCACCGAAGAAGGTATTGTCATGACCCCGTTAATCGAGGGTGGTGATGTCAAAGAGGCGTTGCGTGAACGCGTATTGGGGCGTGTGGTGGCAGAAGATGTTCTGGTACCGGGCACTGATCAGGTCTTGATTCCGCGTAATACTTTGCTAGATGAAAAATTGTGCGATGTAATTGACGCCAACTCGGTAGACAGCATCAAAGTGCGGTCAGTGGTAACCTGCCAAACTGATTTTGGTGTGTGCGCGAAGTGTTATGGTCGTGATTTGGCGCGCGGGCATATCATCAACAATGGTGAAGCGGTTGGCGTTATTGCCGCGCAGTCCATCGGTGAGCCGGGAACACAGTTAACGATGCGGACGTTCCACATCGGGGGGGCGGCTTCCAGAGCGGCTTCTGAATCCAGCATTCAGATCAAAAATAACGGTAGCGTGCGTTTGGCAAATGCTAAATTCGTTACAAATAAAGACGGCAAATTGGTGATTACTTCGCGTAATACCGAGTTGACGGTTATTGATGGCTTCGGACGCACCAAAGAGAACTATAAAGTGCCTTACGGAGCGACGTTGAGCAAGCATGACGGCAGTGATGTCAATGCCGGCGAAATCATCGCTAACTGGGATCCGCATACCATGCCGGTTATCTCGGAAGTAGAAGGTTTTGTGCAGTTCGTGGATATCGTTGATGGGGTGACGGTTAGCCGTCAAACCGACGAATTGACAGGATTGTCTTCCGTTGTGGTGCAGGATGTCGGTGAACGTGCGACTGCTGGTAAAGACTTGCGTCCGGCGTTGCGCGTGGTCGATGCCAAAGGCAATCCGGTACTGATTGCCGGCACTGATGTGCCTGCGCAATATTTCTTGCCAGGTAAAGCAATTGTCACCTTGGACGATAATGCCGAAATCAATATCGGGGAACCATTAGCGCGTATTCCGCAAGAGTCTGCTGGAACCAAAGATATTACCGGTGGTTTGCCGCGTGTTGCTGATTTGTTTGAAGCGCGTAAACCGAAAGAGCCTGCGATTATGGCAGAGATTTCTGGTATCGTCTCATTTGGTAAAGAGACCAAGGGTAAACGTCGTTTACTGATTACACCGAGTGAAGGCGAAGTATATGAAGAGATGATCCCGAAATGGCGTCAATTGAACGTATTCGAAGGCGAATTGGTGTCGCGCGGCGATATTATCTCCGAAGGGGCGGAAACGCCACATGATATTCTGCGCTTGCGAGGAATCCGTGCGGTAACCGAATATATCGTCAACGAAGTGCAAGAAGTTTACCGCCTGCAAGGGGTAAAAATCAACGATAAGCACATTGAAGTGATTGTACGTCAAATGTTGCGTAAAGCGATTATTACCCAAGCGCATGATTCCGAATTCTTGGAAGGTGAGCAAGTGGAAGTGGCGCGCGTGAAAATCGTGAATCGCCAACGCGAGGCTGAAGGTAAGCCATTGGTTGAATTCGAGCGTGAGTTACTAGGTATTACCAAAGCGTCCTTGGCGACTGAGTCGTTTATTTCGGCGGCATCGTTCCAAGAAACCACGCGCGTGTTAACTGAAGCGGCAGTTGCCGGTAAACGTGACGAGTTGCGTGGTCTGAAAGAAAACGTCATCGTGGGTCGCTTGATTCCGGCTGGTACCGGTTATGTTTATCACCAAAACCGCCACAGCAATAAAATGGCTAAGGCAGAAAACATACCGTTGGAAGAGATCGAAACGAAGTTTGATACTGATGAAGCAACCGCGAATTTGGCTGAAATGCTGAATATGTCGGCTGATTTCGAGTAAGCGAACCGTTTGAATCAGAAGCCCAAAGTGTTAACGCACTTTGGGCTTTTTTTGTGGCTTTTTAATACTTTCCACTGCGATAATGCTTTATAATAGCGACAAATTTATGCTATTGGAGAACAAATGCAGCGCTTACAGGCGAAAGATTTTGGTTATTGGTTGTTGACCAAAGGCAGCAATATTTACTTGTTACAGGGCAAACTGCCGTTCGGAACGGCTGATGAGTTAGCGCTAAACGATAAGTGCGGTATGGTAATCGGCGAATATCAAGATGCACCGCTTTGGTTGGTGGAAGAGTTTGATGACAGCCGTGATTATTTCTCGTTGCGTGATCAATTGATTCTGCCGGAACGGATTTTCAATTTACTGAATCGTGGCGTGGCGCTCAATTATTTTTGGAAAACCCATCGTTTTTGTGGAGTTTGTGGTGCTAAAACCCAAGTAATGACACCTCAAGAATGGGCGGTCGAATGTACGCAGTGCCAACACCGCACTTACCCTATGATTGCGCCGTCGATCATTGTCGCTGTGCGCAAAGGCGATTCTATTTTACTGGCAAATCATATACGCCATCGTGAAGAAAAAATTTATACCACGCTTGCCGGTTTTGTGGAAGTGGGCGAAACGTTGGAGCAGACTGTAGAACGTGAAGTCTTTGAAGAGAGTGGTTTGAAAATAAAAAATCTGCGTTACATTAGCAGCCAGCCGTGGTCGTTCCCGAATTCGTTGATGTTGGGTTTTTTAGCGGATTATGCCGAGGGAGAGATTGCAATCCAGCCGGAAGAATTGAATGATGCACGTTGGTTTCGCTATGATGAAGCGCTACCGCACTTGCCGCCACCGGGTACGATTGCACGCAAGCTGATTGAACTCAGCCAACAGATTTGTGCAGATGAAGCACAACAGAACAATAATAAGGAAGAAAAATGTTAGCATTAAAAAATGATCGTTATTTACGTGCGTTATTGCGCCAACCAGTCGATATGACCCCGATTTGGATGATGCGCCAAGCTGGACGTTATTTGCCGGAATATAAGGCAACCAGAGCCGAAGCTGGGGATTTTATGTCGCTGTGCCGCAATCAAGAACTGGCATGCGAAGTCACCTTGCAGCCGCTACGTCGTTATGCGTTAGACGCGGCGATTCTGTTCTCTGATATCCTTACCATTCCAGATGCGATGGGCTTAGGTTTGAGTTTTGGTGCCGGAGAAGGACCTAAATTTGCCAAACCGATTGAAAATCAGCGTGATGTGACTAATCTACCGATTCCTGATCCGGAGCAAGAGTTGCAGTATGTGATGAATGCGGTGCGTACCATTCACAAAGCGCTGGACGGTAGCGTGCCATTAATTGGTTTTTCCGGCAGCCCTTGGACGTTGGCGACCTATATGGTCGAAGGCGGCAGTAGCAAGGCCTTCACTAAAATTAAAAAAATGTTATATGCCGAACCGCACTTGCTACACCAACTGTTGGATAAACTGGCAGATAGCGTCATTTTGTATCTGAATGCACAAATCAAAGCTGGTGCGCAGGCGGTAATGGTATTTGATACTTGGGGTGGTGTGTTGGCGCACCGTGATTATCGTGATTTCTCACTGCAATATATGCACAAAATTGTGGATGGCTTAATTCGTGATTATCGTGGTCGTCGTGTGCCGGTGACGCTGTTCACCAAAGGCGGTGGTTTATGGCTAGAAGCGATGGCAGCAACCGGTTGTGATGCGCTGGGCTTGGATTGGACGGTGGATTTAGCACAAGCGCGCGCCCGAGTCGGGCATAAGGTTGCCTTGCAAGGGAATATCGATCCGAGCGTGCTGTATGCCGATCAAGCACGGATTGAACAGGAAGTGCAGCAAACTTTACAGGATTTTGGCGCAGGCAGCGGACACGTGTTCAATTTGGGACACGGTATTCATCAAGATGTCTCACCGGAAAGCCCGAAATATCTGGTTGATGCGGTGCACCGTTTTTCACAGCCTTACCACACAACGGAGAAATAACAGATGCGCAACCCGATTCAAAAACGCTTGGAACATTTTGAAACTTGGCAGCATTTGGCGTTTATGCTCTGTT
Source organism: Testudinibacter crocodili (assembly GCA_006228005.1). Lineage (GTDB taxonomy): Bacteria > Pseudomonadota > Gammaproteobacteria > Enterobacterales > Pasteurellaceae > Chelonobacter. The sequence goes on along the minus strand of VDHG01000009.1, from coordinate 10,575 downwards.
TGTGCGAAAGAATGTATCCTAATTTTCAGTTGTTTTGCCAAATGCAGGATAAAACGCAGGACAGCAAGGTATATCACAATATTCTCAATCTGGTTTGGGAATATTTGACAGTTAAAGGGGCGAAAATTAATTTTGAATCACAACTGGAGAAGCTGGAAGCGATTATTCCGGATATTAATGAATACGATTCTTATGGTGTTATTCCAGCGGCAGATGCCTGCGAAGGCTTGTCGCAAGTGCTACATACCATTATTTCCGGATCAAGCTTAGAACAGGCGATCCTGGTCAGTAAATTGTCACTGCAGACCGTGACTTCTCTATTGGAAACCGAACAAGACCGCACTTTAAATGAAAAAGAACTTAAAGAGTCGGCAGAGATTCAACAAGAATTAGACGTGCAATGGCTGATTTACCGCACCTTAAATGAAGCGGAAGAACGGGATGTTGAATTGCTGCTGGGCCTTAAAAATGAATTACGCGAAGAAGCAGTTAGTAATATCGGTATAAAAATTGACCTTTAAGTGTGATTTTTCGCTGAATTTAATGATTTATAGCTTTCAATCTCAAGCAACTTAGATTAATCTTAGGTTACTGTTTTTAGACAGCTATTGCACCAAGAATATCCAGATATTCAATCCATACAAAAGCTTAACTTAAACATCAATAACAAGGGGTACTATCTTATGAATAAAGCAGAACTGATTGATGCAATTGCATCTGCTGCAGAGTTAAACAAAAAACAAGCTAAAGCAGCTTTAGAAGCGACTTTAAGCGCAATTACTGATAGTCTGAAAGCGGGCGATCCGGTTCAATTGATCGGTTTCGGTACTTTCAAAGTGAACCAACGCCAGGCCCGTACTGGTCGTAACCCACAAACCGGACAGGAAATCCAAATTGCAGCCGCTAAAGTGCCTGCGTTTGTTTCCGGTAAAGCATTGAAAGATGCGATCAAATAATAAGAATTGAATTTTTTGTGATAAGAACCTCTGGCGACAGAGGTTTTTTTATATCTGAAATTTGGCAATATCTGTTTTTTACTTTATTTGATAAAAGAATAGTTGAAGTTTTGAATATGTTTCGATATTATTTCGAACCGAAACTTATGAGGCTTTTTTAGTAGGGGAAAATGTCAAAACGAAATAGTACACAGCGCCGCCACTTGATTATGCAACTGCTACAACAGCAGGGGGAGGTGTCGGTCGAGCGACTGGTGCAGCATTTTAATACTTCGGAAGTAACGATTCGTAAGGATTTGACCGCACTTGAAAGCAATGGTTTGCTGTTGCGTCGTTATGGAGGGGCGATTTTGATGCCCAGTGAGATTCTGAATGACGAATCCGATGAGCCATTTTCACAAAATAAGTTATCGATTGCCAAAGCTGCCGCAGCACGGATTCGCGATCATAACCGGATTATCATTGATTCCGGCAGTACCACTGCGGCGTTGATTAAGCAGCTTAATCCAAAGCAGGGCTTGGTGGTAATGACTAACTCACTGGCAGTCGCCAATCAACTGACCGAGCTGGAAAATGAACCGACTTTGCTGATGACCGGCGGCACATGGGATATCCGTTCTGAATCCTTTCAGGGGCAGGTTGCAGAGCAGGTGCTACGTTCTTATGATTTTGACCAATTGTTTATTGGTGCAGATGGCATTGATTTGGCGCGTGGCACCACCACGTTTAATGAGCTGGTCGGTTTAAGTCGGGTAATGGCAGAAACGGCGCGAGAAGTGGTGGTGATGGTTGAATCACAAAAAATTGGGCGCAAAATGCCGAATCTGGAACTAAGCTGGGATCAAATTGATGTATTAGTGACAGATAACCAGATTGCGAGCGAACTAATCTCTCAGATTGAATTGCAGAATGTTGAAGTGGTTCTCGCAAACTAACGGCTGTGGATTGATCGTGAGAAACTGATTTTTATTATTTTTATTTGTTAAATAGAGGAAAAAACGATGTGTGGAATCGTAGGTGCTGTTGCTCAACGTGATGTGGCAGAAATTTTAATTGAAGGTTTACACCGTTTGGAATATCGTGGTTATGATTCTGCCGGTGTTGCTGTGGTTGATGAACAGCATAATTTACAACGGGTGCGCTGTTTAGGAAAAGTGAAGGCGCTGGACGAAGCAGTCGCCAAACAGCCGTTAATCGGCGGCACAGGGATTGCACACACTCGTTGGGCAACCCATGGTGAACCGTCAGAAGCCAATGCACACCCGCATGTTTCCGGCGAGATTACCGTGGTGCATAACGGCATTATCGAAAACCATGAAGAATTGCGCGAAACCTTACAAGCGCGCGGTTACGTCTTCACTTCGCAAACCGATACCGAAGTGATCGCTCATTTGGTCGAATGGGAAAACCGCACTTCGACAAGTTTGCTGGAAGCGGTACAAAAAACCGTGCGACAACTGACCGGTGCTTACGGTATGGTGGTGTTACACCGCGCACAGCCGGAACACCTGATTGCGGCGCGCTCTGGCAGTCCGTTGGTGATCGGCTTAGGTTTGGGGGAAAACTTCTTGGCTTCCGACCAGTTGGCATTGTTAAGCGTTACTCGTCGGTTTATCTTCTTGGAAGAGGGTGATATTGCTGAAATCAGCCGCCGTAACATTGATATTTATAGCCGTGACGGTGAGAAGGTTGAGCGTCAGGTGCACGAATCCAACCTGGAAAATGATGCTGCCGAAAAAGGCAAATATCGTCATTTTATGCAAAAAGAGATTTTTGAGCAGCCGACTGCGATTGTCAATACGCTGGAAGGGCGGATCGCCAATGATAGCGTAATTATCGAAAGCATTGGTAATGGTGCGCGCGAAATTTTGGAAAAAGTGGAACACGTGCAAATCGTGGCGTGCGGAACGTCGTACAATTCCGGCATGGCGGCACGTTACTGGTTCGAAGCGTTAGCAGGGGTCAGCTGCGATGTGGAAATTGCCTCTGAATTCCGTTATCGTAAATTTGTGACCCGTCCGAACAGCCTGTTGCTGACCCTGTCGCAATCTGGTGAAACCGCCGATACCTTGGCGGCATTGCGTCTTGCCAAAGAGAAAGGTTATATGTCGGCAATGACAATTTGTAACGTTTCCGGTTCATCATTGGTGCGGGAATCTGACTTGGCGTTTATGACCCGTGCCGGGGTTGAAATCGGGGTCGCATCAACCAAAGCCTTTACCACTCAATTGGCGACGATGTTATTATTGGTGCTGGCGATCGGCAAATTAAACGGCAATATTTCTGCTGAAAAAGAGCGTGCAATCATCAAATCACTGCAAAGCCTGCCGGCAAAAATCGAGCAAGCGTTGGCGTTTGATAGCGCAATTGAAAAATTATCAGAAGATTTTGCCGAGAAGCACCATACTCTGTTCTTAGGGCGTGGCGAATACTACCCGATTGCGATGGAAGCGGCGTTAAAATTGAAAGAAATTTCCTATATCCATGCCGAAGCCTATGCCGCTGGTGAGTTGAAACACGGCCCGTTAGCCTTGATTGATGCGGATATGCCGGTGGTAGTGGTGGCACCGAACAATGAATTGTTGGAAAAATTGAAATCCAATATCGAAGAAGTGCGTGCTCGTGGCGGTCAGTTGTATGTGTTTGCCGATGAAAAAGCCGGGTTTACTTCGACTCCAGATATGAAAATCATCACCATGCCAGAAGTGGATGAAGTCGTGGCACCGATTTTCTATACCGTACCAATGCAGTTGTTGGCATACCACGTTGCTTTAATCAAAGGCACCGATGTCGATCAACCACGTAACTTGGCAAAAGCGGTGACAGTGGAATAAGGTAGACTGCCTTTATCGAAAGGAAACCGCACTTTGGGGTTGGAACCGAAAGTGCGGTCTTTTAATCGGTTAAAGAAAAGCCAGAGGGTTTTATCTCATCAAAAAATCCCGATCTATTTGATCGGGATTTTGTTGTATATGCCTGTCAATTATATCAACTATGCCGTGGTATATTTCGGTTCGCTGAACACACTGACCGCCGGTGCTTCACCACTGTATTTTTCTACTTGCAAAATAGCGGTGTTAGGCGAGTTGCCTTGTGCCAGTTTGGAGGTGCCGATGTCCATGGTCAGCACATTCGGGTTACCGAATTTACACAGCGGTTTTTCTGCGGTGCCCAACTCGGCAGGGTCGTACCACGCCCCTTCGTGTAAGGCGACTGTGCCTTTAATCACGCCATCACTCACCACTGCTCCGGCAAGCACTTGCCCACGTTGATTGAACAAGCGTACGATATCACCGTTTGCGATGCCGCGTGCTTGTGCATCATCCGGATGGATCAATACCGGTTCACGTCCGTTGACGGTATATTTCTCACGCAGTGCGGTCGAGAAACACAATTGGCTGTGCAAACGGTAATAAGGGTGCGGTGTGACCAACGCCAGTGGTGCTTCGGCGGTGGTGTTACCGGCATATTCTTCCGGCACCATCCAGCTTGGATGACCTTTGCAGTCGTCATAGCCCATTTTAGCAACGGTATCGGAGTAGATCTCAATTTTACCCGATGGTGTGCCCAGAGGATTGAGCAGCGGATCGGCACGGAATTCGGCATATCGCACCCATTGCTTGGCTTTATCGCCCACTTTAAACGTAATCGGCTGATTGGCTTCCCAGAACTGTTCAAAGCGTGGCATCACGACCCGATTTTTACGCGCCGCATCATAAGCGGATTGATAGAAACCTTTCAGCCAATCCATCTCTGATTTGCCTTCGGTAAATTTATCTTCCACGCCAGCCAGTTTCGACAGCGCAGCGAAAATATCATAATCACTTTTCGCTTCAAATTGTGGCTCGACCGCTTTTTTCATCGGGAAGATATTCAACATCGAGTAGTCGCCGCTCATGGTTAAATCGTTACGTTCAAACGAGGTGGTGACCGGCAGGACGATATCCGCCATTCGGGCAGTTGGTGTCCAGTAAATCTCGTTGACAATCACGGTCTCCGGTTTTTGCCAAGCCTTGATCAAGGTGTTAGTGTCTTGATGGTGAGTGAATGGGTTGCCACCCGCCCAATAGATCAATTTAATATCCGGATAAGTCACTTCAGTGCCATTATATTGGATCACTTTGCCCGGATTGAGGAGCGCATCAGAGATACGTGCCAGCGGGAAGCTCATTTTTGAGGTTTCGTCCAGCCAAGTTTGCCCACCGCTTTCACCGGAGGTGTTGGCTGAAATTGCCCCGACAATGCCACCGGTTGCGGTTGGCGCTCCACCGTTGGCATAGTGGTAGCTTAAACCGAACCCGCCGCCTGGCAAACCGATTTGTCCCAACATGGAAGCTAATGTGACCAGTGTCCAATGCGTTTGTTCGCCGTGGCGTTGGCGCTGCATGCCCCAGCCGCCCATCAACATGGTGCGTTTGGCGGCAAAATCCAGTGCCAGTTGTTTGATGGTTTCTGCTGGGACACCACAAATTTGGCTGGCCCAAGCGGCATCTTTAACTATGGCATCTTCGGCTTTACCCAACACATAGGCTTCGAATTTGTCATAACCGACAGTATATTTTTTCAGGAATTCTTGGTCATGTTTGCCTGCGGTGATCAAACTATGTGCGATGCCCAGCATCAACGGCACATCGGTGGCGGTATTGACCGGAACCCATTCGGCCCCCAGATAATCGCAGGTTTCGCTGCGCACCGGATCGATACAGATCACCCGTTTACCACTCTCTTTCAGCTTTTTGAAGTAGTCGGTTCCCTGTTGATCGGTGGAGGTCCAAGCGTTACGCAGTGTGGTCATCGGGTTGGCTGACCATAGCACGACAATTTCGGAATGTTCCAACACCATTTCCCAACTGGTTTGTTGCTCGTAAACTTCGATGGTTCCCATCACATGCGGCATGATCACCTGGGCAGCCCCGGTGGAGTAGTCCCCTTTGGTACCGACGAAGCCACCGGTCAGATTCATAAAACGGTGTAACAAAGTGCGGCTGGCATGCAGCGAGCCGGAGCTGTACCAGCCGTAGGAACCGGCAAATACACCGGAAGGCCCTTGGCTATCGCGAACTTGTTTTAAGCCGTTATGTACCAATTCCAGCGCTTTGTCCCAAGAAACTCGCACCCATTGGTCATGTCCGCGCAAGCTGGTATCGCTTTTACCCGGATTCTCCAGATAGCCTTTCCGCACCATCGGATACTTAACCCGCACGTCACTATGCACCTGCTCAGCGACAACGGTTTGCAGTTCATTGGCAATAGTTGGTTCGATTGCCGGACCGGATTTCACCACTTTGCCGTCTTCAACCACAATTCCGAGCGGTCCCCAGTGGGCGGCGGACATCACTGTGGACGACTCCGCTGCCATCGCTTTACTTGACGCGAGCAAGTTGGTGGTAATCCCGCCAGTGGCTGCCATACCGACAGTACCCAGTGAAGTGGTTTTCAGGAATTGACGGCGGCTGCCGTTAATTTTTTTAGTATGACTCATGTATATCTCCTTGTTAATTAACCGTTATCGTTGTGTCAGTGTAATCAATGTGCGCCAGATTGAGCAGCCTCGCTAGGTGCCATATCTTTGGCAAAATGTTGTAAATAAATCGTGACTGCCCGCACTTCAGCATCACTCATCGAAGTGCGGTCTTTCATGGAATTGATCACCCCCACCCATTGATTTGCGGTGTAGTGGTCGGCAGCAATCGGTGCATGGCAGGTGCTGCAATGGGTTTGATCCAAGCTTTTACCGTAGCTGTTCAAGGCATCTAGATCGGCGGTCAGGGCATTTTTGCCAATCGAGACATTGAGCTTGACTTCATTCCAGTTGGAATTGGTCACTGAGTCATGTATGGTTTTGATGACTTCAACATCGGCTTTGGCACTGTCGTCCAGCACCCCGACGATAATGCGTTTTCCCATCTGTTGATACAGCAGGTTTTCCGCCCCGGCTTGCTGCCAACCCTCCACCATCGCATGAACATCATCGCCCTCAGCTTTCCAGTCGATCAGTTTGGCAAACGGCATCAGACGGATTTCACCGTTTCCGGTTTTAGCAGCAGTAATCGCTAGCGCATACAATTCTGGATCGTGGCTATTGAAATCGGCGGCATGTTTGCTCAGTTCTCCGCTGGCGGCACTGGAGTCTGTCGGGATATCCGGCATAAAATGCACCAGTCCTTTGTGGCAGTCGATACAGGTTTGGTTGGTTTCTAGCGCCAACTTATGCATGGTTTGTGCCTGTTCCGACTGTTCGCCCAAAATCCAAGCATCGGTTTTGTGGCATGTGCGACAAGTGGAAGAGTCTTGTTCTTTCATGTTTTTCCAGACTGCTTGCGCCATTTCCAGACGGTGCGCTTCATAGGCCTCTTGATCCGGAATTTTGCCGGTGATCTCACCCCAGACATCTTTCACCGCCATGACTTTGGCTTTCACATAGTGCCAGCTATCCGGTGGCAGGTGGCAGTCGGCACACTCAGCGCGAATGCCTTTACGGTTAGCAAAATGTACACTACCTTCCCACTCCTCTTTTGGAAAGCTCATCGAGTGGCAGCTGACACAAAACTCGGTGGAATTGGTTTGGTGAAAAACGCCCTGGGTGAGCCACAATGCCAACCCGCCCAAAATAAAAAGTAATACCCCGAATAAGATTCCTTTCTTTTTCACCCACATAAAGATACCTCTAATGATTTAACTCGTTATAGTTATGATTCAAGCGTATCTTATTCAAAATAGAAAAAAAGTGTTTGATATAAATCAAATATAATTATTTTTTATTTTAAAATTAAATAGTTGATAGCCGTTCGTGAAGTTATGGCTCTAATAATATATCTTAATATATTGATTAATAATGAATTTGTTTCTCGATAATTATGCGGGCATCATGTTTTATTTGTACGTAAGTGTAAATTTGAAATGAGTTATACGCTATATGATATTTTATATAGCCAATGAAATTGGCGCAAAACTTCTTTGAATATGGGATTACGTTATTGGTTGCTTGCCAGGATTCTATTTACATATGACGCTATTTATCATCAATAAAATGCTAAGGACCTTAAATTAGTATAGTATTCTGCTAGAAAACATTTAAAAATTGATTAAATCTGCCAAATTAAGCAAGGATTGATATTTTATTTTTAATAAAATCATATAAGTAGCATTTTATGCTTGTTGAAAAGCGAAAGTAGATCGATTTTTAGATAAAAATCTCATAACAATGATTGACAAAGTGCGGTTGGCAAGTAAGAATAACCCCACGCTATACTTTGAACTGTTTTGGATATGAAGATGAATTTCCCGTTTGCTACTTTATCTCTCCTTCTCTTGCTCGCAAACTGATTGTGCGGCTTGACTGTGGAAGATGATTGGCAAATGACAGTTAACAAGATTTTAAACCCGCACAACGTTGCGGGTTTTTTGCATTTATAAACCGCACTTTGGGCAATATCAACATAAGGAAAATGTGATGAATGATAATGTGATTATTTTTGATACCACCTTGCGTGATGGCGAGCAGGCATTGAGTGCCAGTTTAACGGTGAAAGAGAAATTGCAAATTGCCTTGGCATTAGAGCGTTTGGGGGTAGACGTGATGGAAGTGGGCTTCCCGGTTTCGTCTTCCGGCGATTTTGAATCGGTACGCACCATCGGACAGCATATTAAAAACTCGGTGGTGTGCGGGCTGTCACGGGCAGTGGACAAAGACATTGATGCGGTGTACGAAGCCTTGAAAGACGCAGAACGTTTTCGCATTCATACCTTTATTGCCAGTTCCGCCTTGCATGTGGAAGCCAAACTGAAAAGTACTTTTGACGATGTGGTTGAGCGTGCGGTGAGAGCGGTGAAGCGAGCCAGAAATTATACTAACGATGTGGAATTTTCCTGCGAAGATGCAGGGCGTACCGGTATTGATAATATTTGCCGTATTGTGGAAGCCGCGATTAATGCTGGCGCGACCACGGTGAATATTCCAGATACCGTCGGTTTTTGCCTGCCGACTGAATATGGCAATATTATCCATCAGGTGATGAACCGAGTGCCGAATATCGATAAGGCGATTGTGTCGGTGCATTGTCATAATGATTTAGGCATGGCGACCGCTAACTCGTTGACGGCAGTGTTGAACGGGGCGCGTCAGATTGAATGTACCGTCAACGGCATCGGCGAACGTGCCGGCAATACCGCACTTGAAGAGGTGGTGATGGCGATCAAAACTCGGCAGGATATGTTCAAGGTGGATACCCGAATTAACACCCAAGAGATTCACCGGGTCAGCCAAATGGTCAGCCAGTTGTGCAATATGCCGATTCAGCCGAATAAAGCGATTGTCGGGAAAAATGCGTTTTCGCATTCGTCAGGTATCCACCAAGATGGCATGCTGAAAAATAAAAACACTTACGAAATTATGTCACCAGAATCGATCGGCTTGAAAAAAGAGAAATTGAACCTAACCGCGCGTTCAGGGCGTGCCGCAGTGAAAGGGCATATGGCGGATATGGGCTATGCAGAGAGCGATTATGATTTAGATAACTTGTACGATGCTTTTTTGAAATTGGCAGATAAAAAAGGGCAAGTATTCGATTATGATTTGGAAGCACTGGCATTTATCGATATGCAGCAAGGGGATGGCGATCGTTTGACCTTAGATAAAGTTTCCACGCATACAGCCAGTGATTTCCCGGCAACCTCTTTTGTGCAATTATTGTTGGATGGCGAGAAATTAAGCACAGTGTCCACCGGCGGTAATGGACCGGTTGATGCGACCTATAATGCTATCTTGGCATTAACGGGTTTGGATATTAACATGTCCCATTACAATATTGTGGCAAAAGGCGAAGGCGCAGAAGCGTTAGGGCAAGTGGATATTGTGGTTGAATATGAAGGACGTAAATTCCACGGTGTCGGTCTTGCGACGGACATTGTAGAATCTTCAGCCCTTGCCTTAATCCACGCCATTAACGCCATTTACCGCGCGCACAAAGTGGCGGATTTAAAAGCGAAAAAATAAGATTGAACCGATTCCTTCTCCCTTGATGGGAGAAGGTGCCCGCAGGGCGGATGAGGGTGAAATCAAGTAAATTTGTACTCCCCTCATCCTGATTTTAGCCTCTTAACGACGCTAAAATCTGTCCTTCTCCCACAAGGGGAGAAGGAATTACCGGGTACGACCTATGTACCGTCTTGCATCAAGAATAAGAGATGTTAACCGAAGTTTTGTACTGTTATGAGATTCATTTAATGAAAGAACGAATTAAGCACAATGCGTTATCATTACGTAAAAATATGACAGAAGAAGAAAAGAACTTATGGTTTCATTTGCGAGATAAACGTTTAGAGGGTTATAAATTTAGGCGACAAGTTCCTATTGAAAACTATATTGTGGATTTTGTTTGTTATCGTCATAAACTTATTATTGAATTAGACGGCTCGCAACACTTTGATGATAATGCGTTAGTATATGATGAAAAACGAACTCAACGATTAAATCAACTGGGATTTCATGTGGTTCGTTTTACCAACGATGAAATTAATTTTGATTTAGAAAATGTATTAACAACAATTTATTATGAATTATCAGGGGAAATATAACCCCTCATCCGCCCTTCGGGCACCTTCTCCCACAAGGGGAGAA
>VDHG01000089.1 GCA_006228005.1 Testudinibacter crocodili | reverse complement strand
GTGAAGAATTTGCAGAAGTTTCTGAGGCTTTCAGTCAAGGCACTGTTGGCAGCAGTACGATGCCGCAAAAAATTAATCCTAAGTTGGCAAAAGGGATTATAGCCAATTCACAAAAATTATATTCTGTATTAACTGCCGCACTTTATGTTGCTCCCCGCCCATTTGAAGCTGACAGCTCTGCCTATTTTATTTTTGATGCTTCATTACAGGAGAGTATAGAGTTAATGGCAGAAATTATTCTGCGTGCAGAAGAATTAACCAGAACATTAGTGATTAATAAACAAAGTATGTATCGCAATGTTATGCTGACTCACGGTTTAATTAATAGTGAAAAGATTATGATGAGCCTAATTGAGCGCTTGGGAAAAGATCAAGCCCATGAATTAGTGTATGAAATCGCAATGGAAAGTCAAAATCTACAAAAAGATTATTCCGCTGTTTTACAAGCAAATACCATGATTCAAGATGTTTTTTCAGCGCAAGAAATACTCGCTATGCTGGCGCCAGAAAACTATCTTGGATTATGTGCTGTTTTAGCAACAGAAACTGCAGAAAGAGCAAAACACAAGATACAACAGATGGAGGAATATTAATGGAATGGGCGATAAAGTCATCACAAATTGTATTTCCTGATGAAGTTAAGAGTGGATATCTGGTTATTTCAAATGAGAGGATTCAAGGTTTTTATTCCAGT
>VDHG01000088.1 GCA_006228005.1 Testudinibacter crocodili | reverse complement strand
GATCGCAGCACTGCATCCTACCCCCTCATCCTGATTTTTGCTTCTGAACGAAGCCAAAATCTGTCCTTCTCCCACAAGGGGCGAAGGAATTCTAACGACTACGTTCCAGCATTTTCACTAATTGAGTTGCCAGCACATTATTTACTTCTCCCATCGAGGGAGAAGAGAAATATAACAAGGCTTACTTTATCCGTTGGCGCACCATTTCAAATAAGCACACTCCGGTGGCGACGGAAACGTTGAGCGAAGAGACGCTGCCCGCCATTGGAATGCTTATCAGTTGATCGCAATGTTCACGGGTCAGGCGGCGCATGCCTTCGCCTTCGGCGCCCATCACCAGCGCAATGGCGCCGTCCAGTTTAGCCTGATACAAGGTTTCTGTTGCTTCTCCAGCTGTGCCGATCACCCAGATATTATGCTGTTGCTGCAATTCACGCAAGGTTCTGGCAAGGTTAGTAACCCGAATCAACGGCACGCTTTCCGCAGCGCCACAGGCGACTTTGCGTGCGGTGGAAGTGAGTTGCGCCGATTTGTCTTTTGGCACAATCACCGCATCCACGCCTGCGGCATCGGCGGTACGCAAACAAGCGCCTAAATTGTGCGGATCGGTCACACCGTCCAGCACCAACAAAAACGGTGCCTGTTTGCTACTTAAAATCAGATCCAGATCGTTTTCATTCAGCTCTTTTGCTGGCTGCACCCGCGCAATAATGCCTTGATGCACTTCACCGTCGGCTTTTTTATCCAGCGTTGTTCGGTTCATCTGCTGAATGGCAATGCCTAAATTTTGTAGCTGATTTAGCAATGGCTGCAAGCGTTTATCTTCACGTCCTTTCAGCACGTAGACTTCGATAATTCGCTCCGGCGCCGTGTTTAAAAAAGAGGAAACCGCATGGATTCCGTAAATGTTTTCGCTCATATTTGGTATTTGTTATTCATTTATGGGGACGTTAAGATAGCATAAAAACCGCTTGCTCAGTAGCCAAAATGTTTAGCGTGAAACGCAAAGTGCGGTTCGATAAAGCTGGCGATAAAATAGTAGCTGTGATCATAGCCGGGACGTAGATTAAATTCAACGCTGAAGCCGTGTTCGACCGCACTTTGCACGAATTTTTGTGGTTGCAGTTGTTCAGGATAGAAACTATCGGCGTCGCCTTGATCGATTAAGATCGGCAGTTTACGTTTGGCGTGCGCCAATTGCTGCAAACTGTCATATTGTGTCCAACTGTTGCGATCGTCGCCTAAATAAGTACCAAAAGCCTTGATGCCCCACGGAATTTTGCTGGGATTGACGATCGGCGCAAAGGCGGAAATCGAGCTAAACCGCTCGCTGTTTCTCAAACCGATCATTAGTGCGCCGTGTCCGCCCATCGAATGGCCGAAAATTGCCGCTTGTCCATTGAGCGGAAAGTGTTTTGCCAACAGTGACGGCAATTCATCGACGATATAGTCGTACATTCGGTAGTGCGCAGCCCAAGGTTGTTGGGTGGCATTCAGGTAAAATCCGGCGCCTTGCCCCAGATCGTAGCTGTCAGCATCAGCCACCATTTCGCCACGCGGACTGGTGTCGGGCATCACCAGCGCAAAACCGTATTGCGCTGCCAAGCGTTGTGCGCCGGCTTTGGTGGAAAAATTTTCATCGTTGCAGGTTAAACCGGACAGCCAATACAGCAATGGCACTTTTTGCTGCTCGGCTTGCGGTGGCAGATAGACGGCAAAAGTCATCTCAGATTGGGTGGCAGAAGAGAAATGGCGATAGCGCTGGTGCTGACCGCCAAACATTTTATTGCTGCTGATCAGTGTCAATGTTGTCATAAGATCCTCATATAGAAACAGTAAAGTGCGGTCTGACCGCACTTTGAGGTTAAGGAATTAATAGTGAATCACGCTGCGAATCGATTTGCCCTCGTGCATCAAGTCAAAGGCAGTGTTGATCTGCTCCAGCGGCATGGTGTGGGTGATAAAATCGCTGAGGGCAAATTCGCCGTCCAGATATTGCTGAATGATTTTTGGCAACTGGGTGCGGCCTTTCACGCCACCGAATGCCGAACCTCGCCACACCCGTCCGGTCACCAATTGGAATGGACGGGTACGAATTTCCGCCCCAGCAGGCGCCACACCGATAATCACCGATTCGCCCCAACCTTTGTGACAGCACTCTAGCGCCGCTCGCATAACATCAACATTGCCGATGCACTCAAATGAATAATCCACGCCGCCGTCGGTCATCTCGACAATTACTTCTTGAATCGGTTTGTCAAAATCTTTTGGATTGATACAGTCGGTTGCGCCCAATTTTTTTGCCATGTCAAATTTTTCTGGGTTGACATCGATCCCGATAATCCGACTAGCGCCAATCATACGCGCGCCGATAATCGCCGCCAAGCCGATACCGCCCAAGCCGAAAATCGCAATGCTGTCACCACTCTTGGCTTTGGCGGTGTTGATCACTGCGCCCATGCCGGTGGTGACGCCGCAACCGAGCAGGCAGATCTCCTCTAATGGAGCTTCCTTCTGAACTTTGGCTAGTGATACTTCGGCGACCACCGTGTATTCGGAAAAGGTTGAACAGCCCATATAGTGATAAATCGGCTGTCCGTCTTTGAAGAAACGTACCGTGCCGTCCGGCATCAAGCCTTTGCCCTGGGTTTCACGCACGGAGGAACAGAGATTGGTTTTGCCGGATAGGCAGAATTTGCATTTGCCACATTCGGCGGTGTAGAGCGGAATCACATGATCGCCCACCGCCACGCTGGTAACGCCTTCGCCGACCGCTTCGACGATGCCGGCGCCCTCATGCCCCAACACACAAGGGAAAACCCCTTCGGAGTCTTTGCCGGACAGGGTGTAAGCATCGGTATGACACACGCCGGTGGCGGCGATCCGTACCAATACTTCGCCTTTTTGCGGCGGCATCAAATCCAATTGTTCGATTTTCAACGGCTCATTCGGCGCCCAAGCAACAGCAGCTCGTGTTTTGATAAAATCAGTCATCGGCGTTCTCCTTGTTATGGTATCGGGTTAATGGAATATTTATTTACGTTTTCTACTTTTACTGAATGCCCCGCTTTTACTGCGTGGCGCTTTCTTCTTCTCGGCACGTTTCGGATCGGCTTTACCGCCTCTGCCGTCACGCAGCCGTTTTTCCAAACTTTCGGCGTAACGCACATTTTTCTTCAGCCGATCTTTGGCGGTTTTGCCTTCCCGTTGCGGCTTGCGTTCACTGGCGATCAACACAAAATCGATCTGTTTTTGTTCCAGACTGACCGCAGCGACTTTGATCCGCACTTTGTCACCGATACGGTAATACATACCGCTGTTCTCACCGATTAAACGCTGACCGGCGCTGTCGAACTGGTAATAATCGTTGTCGAGGGTGGAGATGTGCACCAAACCGTCAATAAAGAAATCGTTCAGGCGCACGAACAGCCCGAAACCGGTGACTGTGGAGATAATGCCGTCAAACTCTTCGCCGACATGATCTTGCATATATTCGCATTTCAGCCAATCGGCCACTTCAAGGGTGGCGTCGTCGGCACGGCGTTCGGTGGTGGAGCAGTGATCGCCGAGCAGATCGATGTCGTCCAGCAGATAATGGAAGCCGCCGCCGTTGGTCGAGCGCTTGTTGCTGCCTTGCTCTTTGGCAATCAGGTATTTAATCGCACGGTGTAGGCTTAAATCCGGGTAACGTCGAATCGGTGAGGTGAAATGGGCGTAGTTGTCCAATGCCAAACCAAAATGCCCGATATTGTCGGCGGAATAGACCGCTTGACTGAGTGAACGCAGCAGCATGGTTTGGATCAGCTCGTTATCGGGGCGTGCTTTCACTTGGGTCATCAATTCGGCGTAATCCGCCGGGGTTGGTTTCAACCCGCCGCCTAGGGTTAAACCGCACTCGTTGAGAAAACTACGGAATGCCATCAGTTTTTCCTCGCTTGGACTGGCGTGAATGCGGAACAGCGCCGGTTCTTGTGCTTTTTCCACAAACGTCGCCGCTGCAATATTGGCCTGGATCATGCACTCTTCGATGATTTTGTGGGCATCGTTGCGCACCACCGGTTCAATCCGTTCGATGCGTCCTTGTGGATTGAAAATAAATTGAGTTTCGATGGTTTCAAAATCAATCGCACCACGTTTTTTGCGCGCCTCGTTCAACACTTTAAACAGATTGTATAGCTCTTCTAAGTGTGGTACCAGCAAGGCGTAGCGTTGGCGCAGTTCTTCGTCGCCCTCTAAAATCCGCCACACTTTGGTGTAGGTCAAACGGGCGTGCGAGTTCATCACCGCTTCGTAGAACTTATAGCCGGTCATCTTGCCTTTTTTGGAAATATCCATTTCGCAGACCATGCATAACCGATCCACTTGCGGATTAAGCGAACACAGCCCGTTCGACAACACCTCCGGCAACATTGGCACCACTCGGTTCGGGAAATAGACCGAATTGCCACGGTTGCGGGCTTCAGCATCAAGTGCGGTTTTCAGCCGCACATAATAACTGACATCAGCAATTGCCACCCACAGTTTCCAGCCGCTGTCGCCGTTTTTGCGGGCATACACCGCATCGTCAAAATCGCGTGCATCTTCACCGTCAATCGTGACCAACGGTAGATCGCGCAGATTCACCCGCCCTTGTTTGGCTTCTTCGGTCACCTCTTCTTTGAGGCTAGAAACCTGCTTCAATACATTTTCTGGGAAAATATGCGGAATGTCGTGGTTGCGCAAGGCGATTTCCACTTCCATGCCCGGCGCCATATTGTCGCCCAGAATCTCGGTGATAATCCCGACCGGATTGTGGTTGCGGGTGCGTGGTTGCAGCTCGACTACCACCACTTGCCCCATGCGTGCACCCAGACGGTGTTCGTTCGGAATCAGAATATCGTGGCTGATGCGGCTGTCGTCCGGCACCACAAAGGCAATGCCGGATTCCATAAAAAAGCGCCCGACAATCTGTTTCTTACGGCTCTCCAAAATCCGCACGATCCGCACTTCTTGCCGCCCGCGGCGATCAAAGCCGTTCGGCTGCGCCAGCACATAATCGCCGTGCATCACCCGCTGCATTTGTCCGTTGGGAATAAACCAGTCGTCCTCTTTTTTGCCGCCGACCGAGCCTTCCACCTGCAAAAAACCGTAGCCGTCACGGTGTCCGATTACCGTACCTTTCAGCAACGACAATTTTTCCGGCAGGGCATAACATTGGCGTTTGGTAAACACCAATTGCCCATCGTTTTCCATCGCCCGCAAGCGACGGCGCATGCCTTCAACCTGCTCTTCGTCGCTAATCTTAAGTGCGGTCAGAATCGCCTGCCGACTCATCGGCGCATTGTGTTCACGAATAGTTTGTAAAATAAATTCACGGCTTGGAACCGGATTGTCATACTTCTCCGCTTCCGCCTGATAATTGGGATCTTTTGACATAATTTCTCCTTTTTATATTGCGTTTTTCTCGCTGTTTTTTGTTATGAATAAATGAAAACGTTGATCAGTTTGACATTCTGTGCGGTGGAAAGCAAGGGTAGCTAGCGATTAAATAGCGTGTAATGACAACTTTGACTGTTGGTGTTAATTCACTGGTTTTTGTAGTTTTGATGTATCTGGACTGCTTTATAATAAACAGGCTGCAATACGGCTTGTAGCCATAATAGCAACGGTTGATGTTTGTTTGTTATTTGAGCTATAGCCGCTTTTTCGCCACTACTTTTTGCTAATATAAGGCAAAAGTCGTCATAGTCCTGGGGATTGTGTTTAAAATGAGCACAATCGTCATTGTAATTCTCATCAATAGACGTTAATTAAACACTTCACTTTTTGACTAGATTAGGGCATATTCGCTCATTTCAACGAGTGTTAAACCAGAGAGGATAACATGTCTTTTGTCGAGCGGATTTTCCATGCCGCCCTGTTTGAAGTTTTGGCAGTGATATTTTCAGTTATCGGCTTGACGTTGCTGACCGATCATTCGGTGAGTGCGCTGTCGGCGACGGTTATTGTGATTTCGCTGATGGCGATGGTGTGGAATTTTGTGTTTAACTGGGGCTTTGACCGGGTTTTTCGTGGCGAAAGGGTATTACGCGGCTTCAAAGTGCGGTGCTTGCACGCGCTGTTATTTGAAGGCGGTTTATTGCTGTTCACCATCCCAGTGGTGGCATATTTGCTGAATATCAGCTTTTACCAAGCGTTTATCATGGATCTGGGCATCACCGTCTTTATTTTGCTTTATACGGTGTTGTACAACTGGGTTTATGACCATGTGCGGGTGTGGATTATTAGGCGTAGAGCTTAGTCAAATACAGGTAAGATTCGGGAAACTAACGGTTTCCCGATTTTTATGGTCAATAGCCACTTATTCCTTCGCTAACAAAAATACGCCTCTGGAAGAAAAATGCACGTAGGCGCTTTGTTGTCCGGCATTGAAGTCTTCCGGATTAAGGTTGATCAGCAGGGATTGTCCGTGCCAATCGGCGACGATTTCCCAGTGGTTGCCCATGTAAACCGCACTTTTGATATCGCAACGCTGGCTCTCTTCACCGCTGCTGAGCAGTGAAATGGCTTCAGGGCGGATGCCGACCAAGCATTCGCCGTCTGCCAAATCAAATTGAGCTCGGTTTGCCAGTTCAAAGCGATACTGATTAACCGTTACGTTTTGTCCCTGTAATATGCCCGGCAGAATATTGGATTCGCCCATAAAATTGGCTAAAAACAGCGAATTAGGGTGCAGATACAGCTCTTTGGCAGCGGCTTTTTGCATAATATGCCCTTTGTGCATTACGATCACTTCGTCGGAGACTGCAAAGGCTTCCGATTGATCGTGGGTGACATACAGCGAGGTGATACCCAGACGTTGTTGTAATTCACGGATTTTTTCGCGCATACTGCGTCGTAAGTTGGCGTCCAAATTACTCAGCGGCTCATCGAACAGCAATACTTTCGGTTTCAGCACCAATGCACGTGCCAGTGCCACCCGTTGCTGTTGTCCGCCGGAGATTTGATCGACGAAGCGCTCTTCAAATCCCGCCAGATCGACCAGTTCCAGCGCCTCTTTCACCCGCTGTTTCTGTTCCGCTTTGCTCACGCCTTGCATTTTAAGCCCGTAACCGACGTTATCGCCAATCGACATATGCGGAAACAACGCATACGATTGGAAAACGATACAAATATCGCGGTTTTGGATCGAGGATTTGGTGACATCTTCACCGTCAATAAAAATTTGTCCTGAAGTTGGATTTTCTAAACCTGCTACCAAACGTAAAACGGTCGTTTTGCCGCAGCCAGAAGGACCGAGCAATGTCACCATAGTGCCACGTTTGATGGTCAAATTTAAGTTATCGATCACCACTGATTTGCCGAAAGACTTGGTGATATTTTTTAATACTAAGAACTCTTGATCTTGATTATCCATATTATTTTCTCTTAATTTTATAGCCCGATATTATTGCATTTTTTTCGCTTTCGAACGGGAAATTCGGGTATCGCCCACGATCCAGTCAAACAGTAAAATAATCGCCATCATCACCACAATCAGCACCGAGCCGTAGGCAATCGCTACCCCGTATTCGCCGTCCTCGACCCGGTTTAAGATGTACGCCGTGGCGACCCGGGTGTCGGCAGTGACCAAAAAGATGATAGCGCTGACGGTGGTCATTGCCCGCACAAAACTGGTGACCAATGCCGATAGCAGCGCCGGTTTGAGCAGCGGAAAGACAATAAACAGAATGGTTTTTAACGAGCCGGCTTTCAACGACAGCGAGGCTTCGTCCAAGGATTTGTCCAGCTGCCCTAAACCGGCGATTGCGGCACGCATACCAATCGGCAGATCGCGCATCACCATCGAAATGATAATGATGATACCGGTGCCGGTGATATACAACGGCGCATTGTTAAACGCCAGAATATAAGAGACCCCGGCCACCGTTCCCGGCACGGCAAAACACAGCATGGTCAAAAACTCGAGGGTTTTCTTGCCTTGGAAATCTTTGCGCACCACGATGTAAGCGATCAGCAAACCGAAAAGTGCGGTCAGCGGGGCGGCAATGCCGGCGTAGATAAGGGTGTTGATCAGCGATGGCCAAGCGCCTTCACTAAACCCTTGTCCGAACATCATGATGTAGTTGTTGAAGGTGAAGCTGTAGTCCACACCCCAGTTGACAGTGAAGCTGCCGTAGAAAATACTGCCGTACAGTGCAATATTAAACAGCACCCAGCCTGCCAGCATCACAATAATCACATTGCGCAGCATCGGCGGCAGTTCTTGCACGTCGCCCCGGTAGGATTTGCCCGACACGGTGACATAAGAGCGGTTGCCGATCCAGATATACTGAATGATAAAGATCGCCAGCGAGAAAATCAGTAAGATTGAGCCTAGCGTACTGGCCGAAGCGTAATCCAACTGTGAGCCGGCGATATAAAAATAGATCTGGGTGGCGATCACATCAAAACTGCCGCCCAACACCAATGGGTTACTGAAGTCTGCCAACGATTGGATAAACACGATTAAAAAAGAGTTGGCCAGTGCCGGACGCAGCAACGGAAAAATGATGTTATAAAAGGTTTGATAACGGTTGGCACGCAGCGTATAAGAGGCTTCTTCAATCGACGGGTGAATCGATTTCAGCGCCCCGTCCAAAATCATAAAAGAGATCGGGGTGAATGCCAGAATTTGGGCAATCGCAATCCCATTGAAACCATACAGCCAGTTGTGGTTGGTGAATCCTAAGTAGGTATCTAAAAACTCAGTGACATAGCCGGAACGCCCCAACATCAGGGTTACGCCCAGACCGACCACAAACGGCGGCGTCACAATCGGTAAAATCGAGAAGATTTTGCCGATGAAGGCGGTTTTGCGCGCGATTCGGGTGGTGTAAAGCGCAAAAGCCAAGCCGAATACGGTGGACAGAATGCCGACAAAAGCTGACAGAAACAGCGAATTGCCGATAACACGGATAATATAAGATTGTCCGAGAATCCTGACCACTTGTTCAGGAGCAAAAACATCGCCGTCGTAGAACATTGAAATAAAAATCGCAATGGTCGGATAGACGATAAAAAAGAAAATCAGCAATACAATGCTGATTAAGGAGGCGATAATAAATTGATCGCCTTGCATCACTTTCAGCTTGGCTAAATACAGAGTGGCAAGTGCGGTCAGGGAGATCATCAAGATAATCGTGGAATAGCCCAGACTGACGCGGAAAAACATGGCGCTTAGCAGCACAAAAAGTGCGGTCGCCGCGACCAGCATTAAGCCGATTTTTTGTCGTTGCCCTGCCGGGAGCGTGAGTTTTTGAATGCCCCAAATCGCAATCAGCGGCAAGAACCACAGCCAACTCAAATTGACGGAAGACCAGCCCATGGCGGTGAGAATCTCGTCGCTGGTCGAATCAAAAAGTCCGTAATCCAGTGCTTTGGACGGCAGCAGCAAAAAGGCGGCAAAGGCTAAAAGAATCCAAAAGGATGCGGTTTGTAGTATTGGCGGTCTGGCGGAATGCATAAAACCTCGCAGAAACGAAAAGGGAATACGCCTGTTTCCAGTGCGGTATTCCCGTACTATTAAAATTTATTGAGCCAGTTTGACGTCGTTAACCCATTTGGTGATCAACCGTTTTCTTTCGTCGGCAGAACCGTATTTTTCAAAATCATAGTTAATCAACACCAGCTTGTTCGGATCAAACGCACTGGCAGACTGCTCGGCAGTGGTGTTGGTCAGTGTTTGGTAAGATTCGCCTTTTTTCCAAGAGAGCTCTTGCCCTTCTTTCGACAGTGCCCAGTCAACAAACAGCTTGGCGTTATCCAAGTTGCGTGCGCCTTTGATAATACTGACGCCGCCCAGTTCATAGCCGGTGCCTTCGCAAGGCACAATCAGCTCAACCGGCGCACCTTTCTCTTTTGCCAAGGCGTAGTCATGCAAGAAACCGATGCCGATAGTGGCTTCACCGCGCGCAGTATTTTGCGATGGCGTAACCCCGGATTTGGTGTATTGCGAGATATTGCCGTGTAGCTGTTTAAAGTAGTCAAAGGCTTTGTCTTCACCCCACAACTGCACAAACGTGGCAATGGCAGTATACGCCGTGCCGGAACTTTGCGGGTCGGCGATTTGAACCTCGCCTTTTAAGCGTGGGTCGGTTAAATCGGACCAGCATTTTGGTACTTCATTGATGCCCAATTTTTTCAAGCGTTCGGTATTCACGCCATAACCCAAAATCCCCATATAAATCGCTGAGGTGTAATTGCCTTTCACTTTGGCAGGATCACGGAATTTTTCGACAATTTGTGCGAGGTTAGGCGAGGCATAAGCTTCCAACAGCCCTAATTCGCCGGCTTGCGATTGCGGATCCAAGGTGCCGCCGTACCAAACATCGGCTTGCGGATTGCCTTTTTCGGCTTCGATTTTAGCGAAAGTGCTGCCGGAGCCATTACGAATAAAAGATGTTTTGACATCATATTTTTCACCAAAGGCTTTTGTTTCGGCTTCACATAAGGCATTCGTGCCACTGCAATAAATGACCAAACGTCCGGCAGCATTTGCGCCACCGCTTAACAGGGCTGTGCTGAGCAGAGCGGCTGAAACGGTAGCAGCCAGTGTATTGAATTTCATGGTTATTTCCTTTTTTCAAATGAAAATAAAAGTGGTTGATTTTGTACTATAAACAACATTTAATCTGTTAAATTATTCTATACAAATAAAAAAGAAAATTATGTGATCGAACTCGCAAATACTTAGGGTCTGTTGATCT
>VDHG01000086.1 GCA_006228005.1 Testudinibacter crocodili | reverse complement strand
AAGCGGATCGGGTCGGCGCAATGTGGTGATGCAGCACAACCAATGTATATAAATCAGGATATTGTTCGATTTTTGCGATCAACCAGTCTAACTGATATTGATTCAGATAGCCGTGCGGCACATTCAGTACTTGGCTGTCCAACATCAAAATTTGCCAGTTATCGTTGACGATAATGTGTTTTAGCGGAGAGATAAATTCCGGATAACGGTTTAAGGTTTCAACCATGTGTGGCTGATAATCATGGTTGCCAGGAATCCAAAAAACCGGTTTTTGCAGCTGTGAAATCTCTTCGCAGAAATAGCGATATCCTTCCGGATTATTATCTTGGGTCAAATCTCCGGTCGCCAACACAAATTCAAAAGTGAACGGCGTTTGCTGAATTTCGGACAAAACCGCACTGAAGCTGTCGAAAGTGTTAATCCCCAACAAATCCGCTTTTTTATCGGCAAACAAATGCGGATCGGTTACTTGAATAAACCGAACTGGCAGCTTGTCAGAGTGGTGTAGAAAAGTCGTTCTCAAAATATACCAACAAAATCTATAAAAAATAAAAATAAGTTATAACTGATAAGATACTGTTTTTTATAAAAATGTCAGTAGTTTTATATTAAAAATGCTAGTAGGCGCACATTTTGTATTAAATAATCTTGAAAAATTAGAGTTACATCACTTTTTTTAGGCTATGCCCATAATTTTTTCAAACGTGGATAATTTAACTGTAGCCATTGTAAGCCGATCACTGCAATACTGTTGTCGATTTTACCGTTTTCAACCCACTGATAAGCCTGTTCACGACTGACGACGTGAACTTTGATGTCTTCATGTTCTTCCTCCAATCCATGCAAACCACCGGCTTGAGTGGCATCAACTTTGCCAGCAAATAGGTGAATACGTTCAAACACGCCGCCAGGGCTGTCCCAAACGCTCAATGCCGGAATAATCTGCTCAATTGCTATGCCCGCTTCTTCTTGTGCCTCACGCAGTGCCACTTGTTGTGCTTGTTCGCCTTGTTCTACCATGCCGGCGATCAATTCTAACAGCCACGGGGATTGATCGCTGCCAGCAACATAAGCGCCGATCCGCACTTGTTCGACTAAAACCACTTGATCGCGCTGTGGATCATAGGCGATAACCGCAGAAGCCGCACCTTTGTAGAGTAGTTCTCGGGTGACTGTGCTGCTATAACCACCGGCAAACAGTTTGTGGCGGAATTGGATTTTGTACAGTTTAAAGAAACCATCATAGACCAGATCTTGTTGTTCAACCGTTAAATCAGCGCTGGAAAATTGATTAATCGACATACATTATTTCCTTGATTACTCATGAAGTATGTTTCTTAGTGTATCAAATTAAGCATTTTTTTCACTTACATTTATAAATAGTTTTCGGTAAAATGTGCGAATGAACGATCATTTAGTGGAGAGTAAATATGAAAAAAGCAGCATTGTTGCTGTCAGTTTTAAGCTTAGGCTTGGCGCAACAAGTGATGGCGACATCCCTGCTTGACGCTTATGAACAGGCGAAAATCAGTGACCCTATCGTGAAAAAAGCCTATGCAGATAGCCAGCAGATTATGGAAGGCAAAAATCAGGCGAAAGGCGCGTTGTTGCCTCAATTAAGCGCCAATGCCGGTTATAGCAGCAGCCGTTATATCGATCACGGCAGTAACCATAACAATGGTTTGGACAATAGCTTCAGCCAAAATCGTGCCTTCAGTGCTGGGCTGACCCTCAGCCAGTCGCTATTTAATATGAGCTTGTGGCGTAATTTGTCACTGCAGGAAAAAACGGCGCAGCAGGCAGAAGTGTCTTATCAAGCAACACAACAGAATTTATTGTATCGGGTGGCGGCAGCCTATATTAACGTATTAAACAGTATTGATACATTAACTTCAGTACAAGCGGAAAAAAGTGCGGTTTACAAGCAGTTAACGAATACTAACCAGCAATATCAAGTCGGTTTGGTCGCAGTGACTGATGTTGATGAAGCGCAAGCACAATATGACAGTGTAGTTGCCAATGAAATCGGTGCTAAAAACAATGTTGATAACAGTATTGAAGCGCTGTATGAAATCACTGGGCAGTATCCATCGGATATTCGCAAATTGGATACCAAAAAATTCAAAACCCAAAACTATGCCAACCCGAATCAGTACATTGCCCAAGGGGAAGAGCAAAATTTAACCCTGACTTACTATAAAATGGGGAAAGAGTTGGCAAAAGAGGGGATTAAAGTGGCGCAAAGTGCTTATTTACCGACAGTAAATCTGGTCGCAGGCTTGGCTCACACCAATTCGCGGATTCCAAACGCCAGCACTTACGGTATTGCAGATCGCAATTTGGATCGTGCCTCAATCGGTTTGGAAGTAGCGATGCCCCTATATACTGGCGGGCAAACCAGTTCTAAAGTTCGGCAACAGCAGCATGCTTTTGTCAGCAACTCGGAAAATTTGGAATCGACCTATCGTGATTTGGTGCGTAATATTCGCTCGACAGCCAATAGCTTAAATGCCTCTGCGAGTTCGATTAAAGCCTACCAACAGTATGTTAAATCCTCGGAAAGTGCTTATAATGCCACGTTATCCGGCTATCAAACCGGCACCAGAACGATTTTAGATGTTTTGACAGCTACCCGATCTCGCCATGAAGCACAACGCCAGTTAGCTTCGGCGCGTTATAATTATTTGTTACTGGAATTACAATTGCGTCAGCTGTCAGGTACGCTGAATGAAAACGATTTAACTCGTCTCAACAGTTTGTTGACGATTAAGAGTAAGCTTTAACAAAGCCAAAAGCAACAAGCGCTAGTTTTGTTTATACCCAAAACCAGCGCTTGTTGAAATGCACCGTTTTTATCGATCAAGCGTTGATTACGAACGCTTCATAATTTCAAAAAACTCTTCGTTGGTTTTTGCCATTGATAATTTATCAATCAGGAATTCCATCGCTTCAGTTTCGCCCATCGGGTGAACGATCTTACGCAGAATCCACATTTTTTGTAGCTCATCAGGGGTGGTGAGCAGCTCTTCTTTACGTGTGCCGGAACGGTTGAAGTCGATCGCAGGGAAGACGCGTTTTTCGGCAATTTTACGCGACAAGTGCAGCTCCATATTACCGGTTCCTTTAAACTCTTCGTAGATCACTTCGTCCATTTTAGAGCCGGTATCCACAAGTGCGGTCGCAATAATAGTCAAGCTGCCACCTTCTTCTACGTTACGCGCCGCACCAAAAAAGCGTTTCGGACGGTGCAAGGCGTTGGCATCGACCCCACCGGATAGGATTTTGCCTGATGCCGGGGTGACCGTATTGTAAGCACGTGCTAAGCGAGTGATTGAGTCTAATAAAATCACTACATCTTTTTTGTGTTCAACCAAGCGTTTGGCTTTTTCAATCACCATTTCAGCCACTTGCACATGGCGTGCCGCCGGTTCATCGAAAGTTGAAGCCACAACTTCGCCCTTGACCAAACGTTGCATCTCGGTCACTTCTTCCGGACGTTCGTCGATCAGCAACACCATTAAAATACATTCAGGGTAGTTGTAGGTGATGCTTTGTGCGATATTTTGCAGCAACATGGTTTTACCGGCTTTCGGTGGTGCTACGATTAAGCCACGTTGTCCCTTACCGATTGGCGCCGCCAAATCCAGCACACGTGCGGTTAAATCTTCAGTTGAACCGTTGCCGCGTTCCATGCGCATGCGTGAATTAGCATGCAGTGGGGTCAGGTTTTCAAACAGGATTTTATTGCGGGAAATTTCAGGGCGATCGGCGTTGACTTCTTTGATTTTGAGCAGGGCAAAATAGCGCTCGCCCTCTTTTGGCGGTCTGATTTTGCCTTCGATCATATCGCCGGTGCGCAGGTTAAAGCGGCGAATTTGGCTTGGTGAAACGTAAATATCGTCTGGTCCTGCCAGGTAAGAGCTGTCGGCAGAACGCAAGAAGCCGAAGCCATCTTGCAGAATTTCCAAAACGCCGTTACCGAAGATGTCTTCACCGCTCTTTGAATGTTGTTTTAAAATTGAGAAAATAATGTCTTGTTTGCGTAAACGCGCTAGGTTTTCCAAGCCCATTTGTTCTTCGCCAATGCGGACAAGCTCGGAAACCGGAGTATTTTTGAGTTCTGTAAGATTCATAATGGAGAAAATTAAAGTTAGATTAAGATTAGATAAATGAATATGTGAGTGTTGTCACTGAAAAGTGTGACTCAGACTTTTTGAGTGGCGATAAAATTACCACTAAAAGTGCGGTCTGTCCAGACTGAATTCGAATTAATCCCGTATTTCTGCCGACAAAAAACAAAAATGGCGATAAAAAGATCGAAATTCTGGATTAAACGATGATTTATTTTATACCTCAGCGCTGCTTCATGCTATCCTTAGCAAATTTTAGCGATGTGAAATTTCGACATCGCCATCAATCTGAACCTTAATCTCGGATTATTAGGGCATGCCCTATGCAGCCGGAAAACATATCGATAGAGAATATGCAAACAAATAAACATTTAAGACGGACACGTTTCAGCGACTTCCCGATCAACCCTCAAGTGCTAGCTGCACTGAGTGACAGTGGTTTTGAATATTGCACTCCGATTCAGGCATTGACATTGCCGTTAACCTTGGCGGGTAAAGACGTTGCTGGGCAAGCGCAAACGGGAACCGGCAAAACCATTGCGTTTTTGATTGCGACATTTCACCGTTTGCTGAGTCAGCAAAATGATGGAGCACAGTACCAGCATAATCAACCCAGAGCATTGATTTTAGCGCCAACCAGAGAGTTGGCAGTGCAAATCGACAGTGATGCCGCAAAACTGGTTGGACGTACCGGACTGAAAACCGCACTTGCCTATGGCGGGGATGGTTATGACAAACAGTTGAAAGCGATTGAAAACGGGGTGGATATTTTAATCGGCACCACCGGACGGGTGATTGACTACGTTAAACAGGGAATTATCAATTTGGATAAAGTGCAGGTGGTGGTGCTGGACGAAGCCGATCGGATGTTCGATTTGGGCTTTATCCGTGATATCCGTTATCTGATGCGAAAATGTCCATCGGTGCAACAGCGGTTGACGCTGCTGTTCTCCGCCACGCTCTCTTTCCGAGTACGAGAATTGGCGTTTGAAGACATGAATCAGGCGGAATACATCGAGGTAGAGCCGCTGCAAAAAACCGGACACCGTATCACCGAAGAGCTATTTTATCCGTCTAATCAGGATAAAATGCCATTGCTGCAAACCTTGTTGGAAGAGGAGTGGCCGGAGCGCTGTATTATTTTTGCTAACACCAAGCACCAGTGTGAAGCAATTTGGGGCTATTTGGCGGCGGATGGACATCGGGTTGGGTTGCTAACCGGTGATGTGGCGCAGAAAAAACGCTTGGCGCTGTTGGACAAATTCACGCGCGGCGAATTAGATATTCTGGTGGCAACCGATGTGGCAGCACGCGGTTTACATATTCCAGCGGTCACCCATGTATTCAACTATGATTTGCCGGACGATTGCGAAGATTATGTACACCGTATTGGGCGTACTGGGCGTGCAGGAGAGAGTGGTAAATCAATCAGTTTTGCTTGTGAAGCCTATGCCATGAATTTACCGGCGATTGAAACCTATATCGATCATACTATTCCGGTCAGTCAATATGATGCTGATTCGCTGTTGCAGGATCTGCCAAAGCCGTTTCGCCTAAGACGTAGCAGCTCGGTCAATCGGGTTAATCAGAAACGTGGGCATAAAAAGCCCGGTTTGCGTTAATCCACTATTATTAAGAATTTTTTAAGCTTGAGCAGGTATAACTGATATGGTTCAAGCGGATTTGAACACATTATTTTAATGAGGAAACTTTTGCAAAATTCATTAGTCAAAGCAGTCACTGAGATTTTAGATGACTTAAAAGCAACCGATATTAGCATTTTTGATGTGCGAGCCAACGACGGAATCACTGATAATATGGTGATTTGCACTGGCACATCTAGTCGCCATGTGGGTTCGATTGCCCAAAATTTAGCCGAGAGCTGTAAACAACAGGGGATAGAATCTTTTGGCAGCGAAGGTGTTGTTACCGCTGATTGGATTGTGGTGGATTTCGGGCAGGTGATTGTGCATGTGATGCAGCAAGAAAGTCGTGATCTGTATCAGTTGGAAAAACTCTGGGGCTAGCCGCAGCAGATGAAAATTCAGCTTATTGCGGTTGGCACCAAAATGCCGGCTTGGGTAACCAGCGGTTTTGAAGAATATCAGCGCCGTTTTCCAAAAGATATGCCGTTTGAACTGGTGGAAATTGCCGCCGGAAAGCGTGGTAAGAATGCCGATATCAAACGAATTTTGGAGAAAGAAGGCGAGCAAATGCTGGCAGTTTGCGGTAAAAACAGCATGATTGTCAGCTTAGATATTCCCGGAAAACCGTGGACTACCGAACAATTGGCGGATCAGTTGGAAAGTTGGAAAAATGACGGTAGAGATGTGTGTTTATTGATTGGTGGACCAGAAGGGCTGTCGCCGCAATGTAAACAGGCTGCGGAGCGCAGTTGGTCGCTTTCGCCCTTAACTTTACCGCATCCGTTAGTTCGGGTAGTCGTGGCGGAAAGCTTGTACCGTGCTTGGAGCTTGACCACCAACCATCCGTACCATCGTGAATAGTATTAAACGGCAGAGCTGGCAGTAGTAGCATGGCAAGAGAAATTATTCGAGATAATAAAGCAGAACAAAACCTATTTTTACGCCGGGTGTTGGTGGCGTTTATCGGGGTTTTAGGGTTGCTTTCATTGCTGCTGCTGAATGTTTATCATCTGCAAATTAGAGATTATGAAAATTATCAAACCCGTTCCAATGGCAATCGGATCAAGTTATTGCCGGTGGCGCCAACCAGAGGCTTGATTTATGATCGTAATAATAAGGTGCTGGCAGAGAATTTGACTTTTTTCGGGCTGTATATCGTGCCGGAAAAAACCGAGAATCTACAACAGACCTACGATGCGCTGCGGCAAGTGGTCGGTTTGACCGATGAAGATATCGAAACCTTTGCCAAAGAGCGGCGCAGAAATTCGCGTTATACACCGATTTTATTAAAATCCGATTTGACTGAAGAGCAAATTGCACGTTTTTCGGTCGATCAACACAATTTTCCCAGTTTGGAAATTCGTCCGTATTTTAAACGACACTATCCTTATGGTGAAGATTTGACCCATATTTTGGGTTATGTAGCAAAAATTAACGATAAAGATATCGAGCGCTTGCGAGACGAAGATGAACTAGCCAATTATGCCGGAACCAATGATATTGGAAAGCTGGGAATTGAGCGCTACTACGAAACTCAGTTGCACGGCGAGGTTGGTTTTGAAGAGGTTGAGGTCAACAACCGCGGTAAAGTGATCCGTACGTTGCGCCAGCAACCGGCAGTATCCGGTAAAAGTATCAAATTGACGATTGATTTGGCGCTGCAACGCTACATTCGTCAACAATTAGAAGGGCGGCGTGGGGCTGTGGTGGTATTGGACCCGCGTGATAACAGCATTCTGGCGATGGTATCTAGCCCGAGTTATGACAATAATTTGTTTGTTGGCGGCATCTCTTCTGCCGATTATAACGGCTTGCTAAACGACCCTGATCGTCCGTTGTACAGCCGCACCACACAGGGGGCGTTTCCACCGGCTTCCACGGTTAAGCCGTTTATCGCAGTAGCAGCATTGCAAGATGGGATTATCACCACTAACAGTACGATTTTTGATCCGGGTTATTGGATCTTGCCGGGAACAGATCGGCGCTATCGCGACTGGTTAAAGAGCGGTCACGGCCGCCTGAATTTGAATAAAGCGATTATGGAATCGGCCGATACCTATTTTTATCAATTGATTTACGACATGGGGATCAACCGTTTTTCTGAGTGGATGAAGCGGTTTGGGTTTGGTATGCCAACCGGGATTGATATTCGTGAAGAAACCAGCGGCGTGATGCCGACTCGTGAGTGGAAGCAGCAACGGTATAAAAAACCATGGGTAATCGGCGATA
Source organism: Testudinibacter crocodili (assembly GCA_006228005.1). Lineage (GTDB taxonomy): Bacteria > Pseudomonadota > Gammaproteobacteria > Enterobacterales > Pasteurellaceae > Chelonobacter. The sequence goes on along the minus strand of VDHG01000086.1, from coordinate 19,056 downwards.
CGATTCCGGTCGGTATCGGGCAAGGCTATTGGACCTCGACACCGTTGCAAGTGACGAAAGCGTTGAGTGTGTTGATCAATAACGGTAAGGTGATGACACCGCACTTTATGCAGGAAGTGATCGGCAATCAGATCGAACCGTACCGCGATCCGAAGCTGTATGAAGATATCAACGGGATACCTCAAGCCTATTGGAATGCGGCAAAAACCGGTATGTACAGTGTGTTATACGGCAGCAGCGGCACAGCCAGAAAAGTGTTTACCAATATGCCTTATCTGGCGGCGGGCAAATCTGGAACCGCACAGGTGTTTGGTTTGAAAGAGAATCAAAAATATGATGCTTCCAGTCTGGCTTCGCATCTGCATGACCATGCATGGTTTATCGCTTATGCACCTTATAACAACCCGACGATTGCATTGTCGATCTTTTTGGAAAATGCCGGCGGTGGTTCCAGTCAGGCGGCGCCATTGGCGCGTGCGATTATGGACCACTATTTGTTGGATATGGGATATTTGAAGCAAAGTGCGGTGGCAACCGAGAGCGGGCAAAGCAATGAGTGACGAAAAGAATTTTTTTAGTGCGCTTTGGCAGCGCTTTCATTTAGATTTTTTGCTGTTTGTCGGGCTATTGGCAATCAGCGGTTATGGCTTGATGGTGCTGTATAGTGCTTCTGGCGGCAGCGAAGTGATGTTTCGTAGCCGGATTATCCAAATTGCATTAGGATTTGGTGTTATGTTGGTGATGGCACAGCTGCCGTTGCGTTTTTACGAAAAAATTGCTCCTTATCTGTATGTGGTGGCTGTGGTGATGTTGTTGTTGGTGGATCTGATTGGTATTACCAGCAAAGGCGCACAGCGTTGGTTAGATTTAGGATTATTTCGGTTTCAGCCTTCAGAGATCGTGAAACTATCAGTGCCGTTGATGGTGGCAGTGTATTTAGGGCGGAAGAAACTACCGCCGAGCTTTACGGATACCTTAATTGCGCTGGTGTTGGTGTTTGCGCCGACGATATTGGTTGCGATTCAGCCCGATTTAGGAACATCGATTTTAGTTAGCGCCTCCGGCATATTTGTTGTATTCTTAGCCGGTATGAGTTGGCGCCTGATTGCCGCTGCCGTTATCGGGTTGGCAGGATTTATACCGGTGATGTGGTATTTCCTGATGTATGACTACCAACGGACACGGGTTATGACGTTGTTGGATCCTGAGTCAGACCCGCTAGGAGCAGGCTATCATATCATTCAGTCTAAGATTGCTATCGGCTCCGGCGGGCTGTTCGGCAAAGGCTGGATGCAAGGGACACAGTCTCAATTGGAGTTTTTACCGGAACCGCATACGGATTTTATTTTTGCGGTGCTAAGTGAGGAACACGGTATGGTCGGCGTCTTAGTCTTGCTGGCCATTTATATGTTTATTATTATTCGGGGATTGATCATCGCTGCCAAAGCGCAAACGGCGTCGGGCAGAATTTTAGCAGGTGCAATCACCTTAATCTTTTTTGTATATATTTTCGTTAATATCGGAATGGTAAGTGGAATTTTACCGGTGGTCGGTGTTCCTTTACCGCTAGTGAGTTATGGCGGAACTTCGTTTGTGACCTTGATGGCAGGCTTTGGTCTGATGATGTCGATTTGTAGTCACAAACGTAGCCTGACGCATTTTAGATAAATACAATCTTAACGTCAAAATAGGAAATTTTTATGACATTTTTAAAATCAACCATCTATGGCTGTTTAATGATGTTTGCAATCGCCATCAATGTACAAGCCGCGACGTCGACGCAGAACTTGTTTGGTGTAAGCGGGCCCAAGAAATTAATGGCAACTGCGCAAACTGCGCAGAGCCAAACTTATAAGGTTAAGGGAAAGACCTATCAAACCCTAAACCGTAATACCTCGAAAGAGTATTCAATGACCGGTACGGCAAGTTTTTATGCCAGTAAATTCCATGGACGTAAAACCTCTAACGGGGAAATTTATAACGAAAATTTGATGACGGCAGCACATAAACGTTTGCCGATTCCGTCTTATGTGTTGGTGACCAATGTTAAAAACGGTCGTCAAGTAGTGGTGCGCATTAATGATCGCGGGCCTTTTGTCGGTGATCGTAAAATCGACTTATCCAAAGCAGCGGCGAGGGAGTTGGGCATGTTGGCTAAGGGCACTGCACAGGTTAAAATGGAAGTAGTGCATGTGGATAAAAACGGCAAAATCAGCGGACCGGGCGGGGAAAAGCTGACTAAGCTGGCAAAAAATAAAAATTTGCCATTGCCGCAAGCAAATCAGCCGATGTCGATACAGTTGGCAGAGAATAAGCCAGTCAATGCGACATCTCAATCTCGTGACCGCACTTCAACTGCTGCGGTAGTTGCTAGCAATGGCAATAAAGTGCGGTTGAGTAATGAAACGAAATTAGAGTATGAGCTGCAAAGTATGAACCTTGATAGTAATGCAGAAGCCAAAGCCTTGATCGCTCAGCTGTCGATGAAAAATGTCAACAGTGAAATTATTCAAGATGGCAGCCGTTTTAAGGTTAAATTTGGACCGATTGCTTCACGCGAAAGTGTTAATCAGTTAAAAACCGAGTTAGTGCAGAACGGGCAGCACGATAATATTTTGTACTCTTATAACGCTAAATAATGATTTTAACCACTGTTTGTCAAGAAAGGATTTTGTTTGCTATGTTTTATAGAAGTAAAGTGAAAACGACGTTGTTAGCAACGGGACTGCTATTTGCCACTTCGGGTTTTGCTGCCGATGAGGCTGTTCAGTTCAATATTGCGCCGCCACAATTAAACGCTCAAACGTTTATTTTAATGGATTATCATACCGGTGCGGTGTTGGCTGCGAAAGAGCCGGATCAACGCCAAGCACCGGCAAGTCTGACCAAGATTATGACCAGTTATGTAGTGGGCGATGCAATCAAGCAAGGCAAAATCCGTAATGAGGATATGGTTACTGTTAGTGAGAATGCTTGGGGACGCAATTTCCCAGGTTCCTCGAAAATGTTCTTGAATGTGAACCAGCAGGTCAGTGTCAGCGACTTAAATCACGGCATTATCATTGCTTCCGGCAATGATGCCTGTGTTGCGATTGCCGAACATATTGCCGGCACGGAAAAGAATTTTATTGATATTATGAACCAATATGTGCAGAAATTTGGGCTGAAAAATACCCACTTTGCGACAGTGCACGGCTTGGATGCAGAAAATCAATATTCTTCTGCGCGCGATATGGCGATCATGGCATCGCATATGATCCGCGATTTGCCGGAAGAGTATGCTATCCACTCCCAAAAAGAGTTCACCTTTAACAAAATTAAACAGCAGAACCGCAACGGTTTATTGTGGGATAAAACCTTGACGGTGGACGGTGTTAAAACCGGACATACCGATCAAGCCGGTTATAACTTGGTTGCTTCTGCGGTGGACGGTGATACCCGTTTTATTACGGTGGTAATGGGCGTGCCGACAATCAAAGGGCGTGAAGTCGAAACTAAAAAACTGTTGCAATGGGGCTTTAATAACTTTGAAACCTTAAAACCGCTGAACGCTGGTACGGTGGTTTCCGAACAGACGATCTACTACGGTAAAGAGAATAAAGTCAAATTAGGTACTATTGAAAACGGCTATATCACTATTCCGAAAGGTAAACAGGCAGAGTTGAAAGCTCGTTACGAACTGAGTAAAAAATATTTGGAAGCACCACTGCAAAAAGGTGATGTGGTCGGACAAGTGATTTATCAGCTGGACGGCAAAGATGTGGCAACCATTAATTTGCAAGTGCTGGAACCGATCGAAGAAGCCGGCTTCTTCGGCAAAATTATCGACTGGATTATTCTGACAGTGAAAAGTCTGTTTAGCTAATCCTTGAAAATTGGCGTGGCGAGTCCTATTTATTAGCCATCATAAAATCCCTGCCAGTCAGGGATTTTTAATTAACAAATAACAAAGATCAACAGACCCTAAGGAAATAAAATGGAAAAAACCAAATTACATGAACTACTCGAATTTCCGTGCGATTTTCCCTATAAAGTGATGGGCTTGGCACAGCCGGATTTACAGGATAAAGTGCTGGAAGTGGTACAAAAACACATTCCGGGTGATTACGCGCCGACCATTAAACCCAGCAGTAAAGGCAATTATCATTCGGTATCGATTACCGTGAGAGCCGACAATATCGAACAGATTGAAACCCTATATAAAGAATTGGCAGAGATCGATATTGTTAGAATGGTGCTGTAACAGCAAAACGCAAAGTGCGGTTTGAATCTAATGAAGAAACCATCTATGCCATTCTCAGAACAGCAAATAATTGAGCAATCAGCAGAACAGCCGATAGCAAATCGTCTCATTGTACGTCAACTGGGCGTTCAGCCTTATGAAACGGTGTGGCAGCAGATGCAGCAGTTTACCGATAACCGTGATGACCGCACTTTAGACGAAGTCTGGCTGGTGCAGCACTCGGCGGTGTTTACCCAGGGACAGGCAGGTAAAGCTGAGCATCTGTTGCAGCAATCTGCAATTCCGGTGGTGCAGTCCGATCGCGGTGGGCAGATTACCTATCACGCGCCGGGGCAGCAGGTGATGTATGTGCTGCTAGATATTAAGCGTAAAAAAACACAGAGTGAAGCCACATTTAGTGTGCGCGATCTAGTGTCGGCATTAGAGAATACGGTAATACAGACCTTGGCAGATTACAGTCTTCAAGCATATGCTAGAGCCGACGCACCGGGCGTTTATGTTGAGGGGCGTAAAATATGTTCGCTTGGTTTACGCATCCGCCGTGGTTGCTCGTTTCATGGTTTGGCGTTAAATATCAATATGGATCTAACGCCGTTTAATGATATTAATCCGTGTGGTTATGCCGGTCTGGAAATGTGCCAGTTGAGCGAATTAATCGGTGATCAGACTTTACTTTGTGAGCAGGTTGCCCCACAATTACTGCAACATTTTATTAACCTAATGGATTATCAACAGATCCAATACGTTGAAAATTAATTGAGCCTTAATCCGAATCAAAACAAATCGAGAGCTATAATGGGTAAACCTTTCAAAATGGAACGTGGCGTGAAATATCGCGACGCCGCCAAAACCTCAATTATTCCGGTCACCAATATTAATCCTGATCAGGAACTGTTGCCGAAACCGGCATGGATGAAGATCAAACTGCCGGCAAGTTCCGCAAAAATCGACAGTATTAAAAACGGCATGCGTCGCCATGGTTTGCACTCGGTGTGTGAAGAAGCCAGTTGCCCGAATTTGCATGAATGTTTCAATCACGGCACGGCAACCTTTATGATTCTGGGGGCAATCTGTACCCGTCGCTGCCCATTTTGCGATGTGGCGCATGGCAAACCGTTAGCGCCGGATCCAGACGAGCCGAAAAAACTGGCTGAAACCATTCAAGACATGAAATTGCGTTATGTGGTGATCACCTCTGTCGATCGTGATGATTTGCCGGATCGTGGTGCGGGGCATTTTGCTGATTGTGTGCGTGAGATTCGCAAACTCAATCCGAATATCAAAATTGAAATTTTAGTGCCGGATTTTCGCGGCAGAATCGAACAAGCGTTGGATAAATTAAAAGACAATCCACCGGATGTATTTAACCACAATTTAGAAAATGTACCACGTTTATATCGTGAGATTCGTCCCGGTGCTGACTATCAATGGTCGCTAAAACTACTGCATGATTTCAAACAGATGTTCCCCCATATTCCGACCAAATCCGGTTTAATGGTGGGCTTGGGCGAAACCAATGAAGAAATTTTAGAAGTGATGCAAGATTTACGCAGCAACGGCGTTACTATGCTGACCTTAGGGCAATATTTGCAACCAAGCCGTCATCACTTACCGGTGGCACGTTATGTGCCGCCAAGCGAGTTTGAGATGATGCGTGAAAAAGCCGACGCGATGGGCTTTGAACACGCCGCCTGTGGACCGTTTGTGCGTTCTTCTTACCATGCCGATTTACAGGCACAAGGCATGGAAGTCAAATAAACTCTGCCTGCGACTGCCTGTGATAGTTGCTTGATCGTACTCATAATAATATGACCGCACTTGTTGTTTTTTAAAGCAAAAGTGCGGTTTTTTTATACTTCTAGAATACTACTTTAGAGGTATTTTGAGTGAGAAATTTGATCAAAAACAACTATTCAAGATATATCTATGCAAAATATAAGGTCTTTTGCTAATTTAGCCTTGAAAAAGCTGAATCTGATTGTGCAATGTTATTCTTTATCAATAGTATGGCTTTTAGTATAAATGTGCATTGCTTTTTAAATCTATCTTGTGGGAACGTCTCTACGGAGGAAATTATCGTGAATATCGCAAAACAAAAACTGACCTCGTTATTCAGCCTGGTCGCTTTAATCGGTGCCGGTTGGTTGTCAACGCAAAACGCACTGGCAGAGCAACAAAAAACAGAAGCCGATTCAAAAGTCGTTATTCAATCGAATAACCAAAAATTTGCAGAAAAATACCCGTTGCAATTTAATACTTGGTCGGCAACTTCAGAGTCTGACGAATTAGCCTCGGCAATTGGTGAAGATCCACGCATGATTGTGCTATGGGGTGGTTATTTGTTTTCACACGATTATAACAAACCACGTGGGCATTTTTATGCGATTAAAGATGTGCGTGAAATTTTGCGCACCGGCGCACCAACTGGACCAAATGACGGCCCACAACCGATGGCGTGCTGGACCTGTAAAGGCCCGGATGTGCCGCGTTTAATTGCAGAATGGGGTGAGGACGGTTATTTCAGCGGGAAATGGGCAAAAGGTGGGCCGGAAGTGGTGAATGCCATTGGTTGTGCCGACTGCCACGACACCACCTCTGCTGATTTTGCCGAAGGCAAACCGGCGTTGCGTATCGCGCGTCCACATGTGTTACGTGCTCTGGATAAAATCGATAAAAATTTTGCCTCATCGGATAAAACCGATCAAAGAGCCGCCATTTGTGCCAACTGTCACGTAGAGTACTATTTCGCCGGTGATACCAAAGCAGTCACCTTTCCTTGGGATAAAGGGGTATCGGTTGATCAAATCGAAGCATATTATGACGAAATTGACTTTAAAGACTGGACTCACTCGCTGTCTAAAGCACCAATGTTGAAAGCGCAACACCCAGACTTTGAAATCTGGTCTGCGGGTATGCACGGTAAAAACGGGGTAACCTGTATCGACTGCCACATGCCGAAAACACAAACCGCTGATGGTAAAGTCTTTACCGACCACAAAATCGGCAACCCGTTTGAGGCGTTTGAAAATACCTGTGCCAACTGCCATGATCAAAGCAAAGAGAAGTTGCAAGACATCGTAGCTTCACGTAAACATGAAGTGAAGGGTGTGATGATTCGCTTGGAAGATCAACTGGTGAAAGCACACTTTGAAGCCAAAGCAGCGTGGGATGCCGGTGCGACTGAAGACGAAATGAAAGCCGCATTGCAAGATATTCGCCATGCACAATGGCGCTGGGACTATGCGGCAGCCAGCCATGGTGGTTACATGCATGCGCCGGATGTGATGTTGCGGGTGTTGGGTACTGGACTGGATAAAGCAGGTGATGCACGGGTCAAACTGGCACGGGTGTTGAGTGCGCATAATGTTAACCAACCAATTACGATTCCTGATATTTCAACCAAAGAAAAAGCACAAGCGGTGATGGGTATCGATTATGAAAAAGAGAAAAAAGCAAAAGATGAATTCTTAAAAACTCTTGTACCTCAATGGGATAAAGAAGCCAAAGAAAAAGGCTTACTGGGTGAATAATAGCTGATTAAACCGCACTTTGCGTATTACTGAGATCAACAAAGGCAAAGTGCGGTATCAAACAGACTAACTAGCGAATATTGAGGGAAAAGACGATGAGGGAAAATCTTCTGTTAAAGGCTGTCAAACTGATAGCCGTATTAGGCGCAGGTTTGCTGACGACCACTGTTTCGTCTGCCAACACCAATGTGCAAGGCGGCAATGTGGGCAATGAACTGACTTACCAACCGCAGTTGGAAAATCAGCGTGATCCGAATAAATATTGCGCACAATGTCATAAGTTTAATGATGAACAATTTCACGGCATTCATTTGACGAAAAAGAATCCGGCAACCGACAAACCGATCAACTGTGTCAGTTGTCACGGCAATGTTTCGGAAGATCACCGCCGCGGTGTTAAAGATGTGATGCGTTTCCACGGTGATATTTTCGACGGCAAAACGCCGATGTATAGTGTACAAGAACAAAATCAAGTCTGTTTCTCTTGTCACCAACCGGAAAAATTGCGTGAGAGTTTATGGGCGCATGATGTGCATGCGATGAAACTGCCGTGTGCCAGCTGCCATACTTTGCACCCGAAAGCGGATCCAATGCAAGGCATTGCACATAAAGATCAAGTTAAACTGTGTGTTGATTGTCACGGTAAACAACAAGAGTTGTTGGAAGCCAAAACTAACCCGCAACCTGTGATTCAGGATAAGGATAAAAAATGAGTTGCTCACGCCGAAACTTTGTTTCCGGCATGGGGGCTGGGGCTCTTATCCTGATGACCGGAAAACCCACACAAAGTCTGGCTCAGACTTTGACGATTAATGAAGTGCGGTATGGCATGCTGCACGACGAAAAGCTGTGTATCGGTTGTACTGCCTGCATGGATGCCTGTCGTGAGGTGAATAACGTACCGGAAGGGGTATCACGTCTGGAAATCATTCGCGGAGAACCGCAAGGGGAATTTCCTGACGTAACCTATGAGTTTTATCGCCATTCTTGCCAACATTGCAGCAATGCGCCTTGTGTGCATGTTTGCCCGACCGGCGCCTCATTTATTGATGAGGCAACCGGGATTGTCGATGTGCATCCGGAACTGTGTGTCGGCTGTCAATACTGCATTGCGGTTTGTCCGTACCGAGTGCGTTTTATCCACCCGAAAACCAAAGCTGCGGATAAGTGCAATTTCTGCCGTGATACCAATCTGGCGAAAGGGCGGTTACCGGCTTGCGTCGAGGCTTGTCCGACCAAAGCGTTGACGTTTGGTAATTTGGATGATCCAAATAGCGAAATTTCACGCCAAATCCGTGAAAAACAAGTGTATCAAACTAAAGTTGAACTAGGTACCAAACCGAATTTGTACCATGTTCCGGCTAAAGTAGGGGAGATCAGACGATGAACAGTCCATTCCACTTCCCATCATTAGTATGGGACGAAATCATTGCGATTTATCTTTTCCTATTGGGTATTTCTGCTGGGGCAACCTTGCTGGCGGTGTTGTTAAAACGTAGCTCGGTCTTGGCAGGAACGGATATTAGCCATAATAACGTCATTCGCAGTGCAGCAATCATTGCGCCGGTCAGTTTGATTGTCGGCTTGACCATTTTGATTTTCCACCTTACCAAACCATGGACATTCTGGATGTTGATGTTTAATTATCAACCGCAATCCGTGATGTCGATGGGGGTCATGCTATTCCAAGTGTATATGCTGTTCCTATTCTTGTGGTTGGCGATTGTGTTTAAACAGCTGCTTGCCGAATGGATCGACCGCTATATTCCTGCATTGGGCTTTGTGAAGAAAATCATTAACCTTGCCGAAAAAGCCAGCAACCCGATTGAGTTGATTCTGATTCTATTATCGGTATTACTCGGCGCTTATACCGGCTTCCTGCTGTCGGCATTGGTCAGCTATCCGATGTTGAATAATCCGGTATTGCCAATCCTATTTTTGGCATCAGGCACCTCGTCGGGGATCGCCGCATTGTTACTGGCTGCCGTTTGGTGCTGTCGTGAACCGACCCATTCCGCTTCGGTTTCGTTCTTGCATAAGTTTGAAACCCCGGTGGTATTGATCGAGCTGTTTTTATTGTTCGCTTTCTTCGTCGGCTTGTATTTCGGCGGCGGGCAAAAAACCGTGTCGATGGTGACCGCAATTGGTGGTGGTTTTTGGTCTTGGGTTTTCTGGATCGGCGTGGTGTTGATTGGGCTGTTGCTACCGCTGGTGCTAAACGCCGTCAGCAGCGAAGGGCTGAAACACCGCAAAGGCTTTATTATCTTCACCGCACTTTGTACCCTGTTCGGTGTATTCTGCCTACGTTTTTTTATCCTTTACACCGGACAAATGACGCTGGCGTGATAAGTTGTTAGAATGACGAGATTATTTTGAGTAATCTCGTCATTTTTTATTTGGGTGAAACAAAAATGCTACCAGAATTCGGCTATTTCGCATTAATTTGCAGTTTCATGACCGCACTTGTGTTGTTGCTGATCCCATTTTTGCCGCAGCGATGGCGCTGGGTGTCGGCTACGCCACTGCTGTCTGTATGGCTGTTTTTATCTGCGCTGGCGGCGATTACGATTTTAGCTTATTGTTTCGTCCAAGATGATTTTTCGGTGTTGTATGTGGCTTCGCATTCCAATACCGAGTTACCACGACTGTTTAAAATTGCAGCGACTTGGGGCGGGCACGAAGGCTCGATGTTGTTCTGGTTGGTGACGCTCTCATTGTGGACAATGCTGTTTGCGCTGTTTAACCGCTCAGCCGATCGCCTGTTCACGGCACGAGTCGTGGCGGCGCTTGCCTTGATTTATACCGCACTTTGCCTCTATACCTTGATTTTATCCGATCCGTTTGAGCGCCTATTTCCCGCACCGTTTCAGGGACGTGATCTCAACCCGATGTTGCAGGATATTGCGTTGGTGTTTCACCCGCCGTTGCTGTATCTGGGCTATGTCGGCTTTGCGCTGAATTTTGCCCTGTCGATTGTGACCTTACTGTGTAAAACCGATCAGCAAACGTTTGCCGCTTACAGCCGCCGTTGGGCGCTGCTGAGTTGGGGCTGGTTGACCTGTGGTATTTTACTCGGTGCCTGGTGGGCGTACTACGAACTGGGTTGGGGCGGTTGGTGGTTCTGGGATCCGGTTGAAAATGCGTCGTTGATGCCGTGGTTGCTCGGTTTGGGATTAATCCACAGCTTAATCGCTACGCAACGACACGGCTTATATCCCTATTGGAGCTTATTGCTGTCGCTGCTGGCGTTTTCTGCTTCATTGCTCGGCACGTTTATTGTGCGTTCAGGCGTAATCACCTCAGTCCATGCTTTTTCTATCGATCCGTCACGGGGTTATGCGCTGCTGGCGATGTTTTTTCTGTTTAGCGGCATGGGCTTGGGGATTTTTGCCCTGAAGGCTAGAATCAGCGAAGTGCGGTCTGCGACAGGCTGGTTTTCACAGCCGACCGCACTATTACTACTCAATATTCTCACCGCCATTGCCGCATTTAGTGTCTTGCTAGGCACCTTCTATCCGTTGCTGTTCAGCACCTTCGGTTTTGGCTCAATTTCGGTCGGTGCACCCTATTTTAATACTATTTTTACCCCGTTAGTGCTGTGCTGTTTGTTGATGATGCTGCTGTGGTTGAATGGGCGGGTGCGCCATTGGCAACGCTATCTGCTGAATATGCTACCGGCGTTAGTCTGTACTTACCTTGTAATCGACTGGAACATTCGGCTCGATCCGCTCAAAGGCTGGCAGAGCTTGGCATTTACGTTTGTACTGCTCGGTTTCTGGTTGTTATTCAGCCTGTTATATTCGGCTTGGTCGGCTTATCGACAGCACCGGCTAAAAAGTGCGTTACCTATGTTGTTCGCACACGGTGGCTTGGGGTTGGTGGTGATTGCGGCGATGATGAGCGGTTACTACGCATCCGATCTTGGTGTCAAATTGGCAGTGGGAGAGCAAGCGCAGTTGCACGGCTATCAATTTGATTTTAAAGGCAATGAATACCGTCTTGCCGCCAACTATACCACTGACACGGCGCAGTTAAGCGTAACTCATAACGGCACACAATTTAACCTGTATCCGGAAAAGCGCTTTTACGATATCCGCAATAGCATGATGAGCGAAGTGGCGATTAAAAACGGCGCATTAGGTGATCTGTATGTGGTGCTGGGCGATAAATCGGCGGAACAGCGTTATTCCTTTGGTTTGCACTATAAACCGCTGATTCAATGGCTTTGGCTTGGTGGCTTACTGATGGCATTGGGCGCATTTTTGGCGATTGCGTTACCAAAGTGGAGGACAATCCGATGAAAAAACGCCTCACGCTGTTTTTGCCTTTATTGGTGTTGTTGGCGTTAGGTTTGATGCTGCTGTTTGGTTTACAGCGCGATCCGTCGCAGCTGGCATTGGCACGACAAGGCAAACCCATACCGGAATTTCAATTGGCGGATCTGCTGCAACCGACACAGCGGATCGATAACCGCACTTTACCGAAACAGCCGTTTTTATTGAATGTATGGGGCAGTTGGTGCCCAAGCTGCATTGTTGAGCATCCGTTTCTAATGCAGTTGAAACAGCAGGGCTATCTGATTTACGGCTTGAATTATCGTGATAATCCGCAGTCGGCACGGCAAATGTTAGTCACCAAAGGCAATCCGTTTGTGCAGGTGTTGAACGATCACGACGGCAAGCTGGCATTGGCTTTAGGGGTTTACGGTGCGCCGGAAACCTATCTGATTGACGGCGATGGGATTATCCGTTTTCGCTACGCCGGTGAGTTGGATCAAGCTGTGTGGCAACAGCAGTTTATGCCATTGCTAAAACAATTCTCAACGTCAGTTGCCACAACTTCAGTTTCTACAATAAAGGAGCAATAAGATGGGGCATAAATGGAAATTATGCAGTTTGTTGCTGCTTGTGTTGATGATCAGTGGCATCGGTTATGCCGAAATTGTCGATACCTATCAATTCCAATCGCCGGAAACCCGTATCAGAGCGGTTAATCTGGCAAAATCGTTACGTTGTCCACAATGTCAAAATCAAAATTTGGTCGAATCCAATTCGCCGATCGCCTACGATTTACGGCTTGAAGTGTATCAATTAGCGGACGCTGGCGTGAGCGATCAGCAGATTATCGAACAGATGACGGCACGTTTCGGTGATTTTGTGCGTTACGATCCGCCGTTTAAAACCAGCACTTGGCTGCTATGGGGTATGCCTTTCGTGCTGTTGCTGTTGGCTGGCGTATTGTTATGGCGTAAAAGCAAAAGCCAAGCGCAACCCGAGTCTGAGCCGCTAATTGAACAACAAAGTGCGGTTAGCGCAGAATTTGCGCTAGCGGTAGTTAAGCCAACCGGCTTTAATATTGCCTTCGGTGGTGGATTGATTGCCGTTATCGGGCTAAGTGCGGTGTTAGTCTACGGCTTGAGTGGTCGTTATCCCGCTTGGCAGCAAGGCAGCAGCCTTAAAGCGGAAGTGGTGCAAAGCGGCAGCGAACAGCGGCAACAGTATCGGCAGGAGCTACAAAATGCGTTGCGTGCCGATTATAACAACGGCGAAAATTGGTTTCAGTTGGGGTTGAATTACCTGCAAGCAGAAGAGTACGCCAATGCGCTGGAGTCTTTTAACCGCGCTGAATATCTGCTCGGCACAAACAGCGAACTGCTCGCCGCCGCCGCGACCGCACTTTACTATCAAGCCGACAAAAAATTAAGCGATAAAGCGAAGTCGTTACTTGATTTATCATTGCAACAAGATCCCAAGCAACTGCGTGCATTGTCATTACTGGCGGCCGATGCCTTTGGGCGTGGCGATTATGCCCAAGCTAGCCGCTACTGGCAGCAGATTTTAGACAGCAATCATCCTGATCTGGATCGGCGCAACCTGATCCAAAATCTGCAAGCGGCAGAAATGCTGGGCGGAATCCAGCGTTAAATTACGTTATAATCACCTTTTTATTTTAGACAACAGGCAAACAATGCAAAAGATAGAATATGACGTGGTGATTATCGGCGCTGGTGCGGCAGGTTTATTCTGTGCCGCCCGTTTGGGTCAGGCCGGTCAGTCGGTGTTAGTGCTGGATAACGGCAAGAAAATCGGACGTAAAATTTTAATGGCGGGCGGCGGTTTCTGCAATTTTACTAATCTGGACGTGACCCCGCAGTACTACCTCAGCCAAAATCCACATTTTGTCAAATCCGCACTTGCCCGTTATACACAATGGGATTTTATCTCGTTGGTTAGCGAACACGGTATCGCCTACCATGAAAAAGAGTTGGGGCAACTGTTCTGTGACCACAGCTCGCAGCAGATTGTTGATTTATTGCTAAAAGAGTGTCAAAAGGGGCAGGTTGAAATTCAATTACGCCAACAAGTCGATGCAGTTGAACGCTTGGAAAATGCCGACGACAGTAAAGTGCGGTTTCGGCTACAAAGCAACGGCAACGATTTGCTGTGTCATCATCTGGTGATTGCGACTGGCGGGCTTTCAATGCCGGCGTTGGGCGCAACGGCATTCGGTTATAAGCTGGCAGAGCAGTTTGGTTTGAAAGTGGTTGCGCCTCGAGCCTCGTTAGTACCGTTCACCTGGCGCGAGCAAGATAAAGTCTATGCGCAATTAGCCGGTGTTTCGCTGGCGGTTAATGTGGCGGCACAGTCTGGTAAACAATTTCATAATCAAATGCTATTCACCCACCGTGGTTTGTCCGGTCCGGCAATGTTGCAGATTTCTAACTATTGGCAGCCGAACCAAACCTTGACGATCGATTTATTGCCTGAGCAACAGATTGGCGATTATCTACAGCAATTGCGCCAAACTTCGCCAAAAATGCAGCTAAAAACCGCACTTGGGCGCATTTTGCCGAAACGTTTGGTGGAATTATGGCTTGAACTGAAACTGTTCGACGATCAAGCTATCGCACAACTCTCCAAGCTGCGCTTACAACAGCTGGAACAGCTTATTCATCGCTGGCAGTTCGACCCCAACGGCACCGAAGGCTACCGCACTGCCGAAGTGACTATGGGCGGTGTCGATACTGCCGCGATCTCCTCTAAAACTATGCAGGCGCACGACATTCCGGGCTTATATTTTATCGGTGAAGTGCTGGATGTTACCGGTTGGCTCGGCGGCTACAACTTCCAATGGGCGTGGAGTTCAGCCTATGTGTGTGCCGAAGCGATTGCGGCGTAATCATGGCGGGTAGTATAAGGGTAGGGTCTGTTGATCTTTTGTGTTTATAAATCAAGCAAAAAGAGTGTGATTTTATCCGACAGCGACCTACGGTCGCAATCGGTTAAGCATTGATGAGAGGCTTTGCCTCTCTGAAGCAGCCGCAAAGCGGCTGATCTATGCCTAACCTAGTACGGCTTTGCCGTGCTAGGCTAAAAGGATTAGTTTTAGCTCAAATAATATACTTAAAAGATCAACAGGCCCTAGCATAAAGTGCGGTTGACCGCACTTTTTAAGTGGCAATCATCGCTATAACCTATTAATCCAAGAAATTGCGATCGCGGTTAAACATCTGCAAGAACAACACCAGCGGTGGTTTTTCAGAATTTACCTGTTGATATTGGGCGTCGTATTCTCGATACTCCCCTTGTGAATCGATCTGGTATTGCGTGCCGTCATCGGCAACCACCACGTTCCAACGCTGGTTGCCAACGAACACCCAATCATCACCATTTGAGTTCAATAGATCACGCCCTTGGCTATAATCCCATTGTGGATTTTGCACTTGGAACAGTTGCTGCATTAGGGTCGGCACAATATCCATTTGTGACGAAATGTGCTCGATCTGCTGTGGCACTTGGTTCGGCAAGGCAATTAGCAGCGGTACTTGGATCCGATCCCGTCCGAAATAGTTGTTATCGCGATTATTCTGCGGCTGATAGGAGTAGCCCTGATCAGCAGTGATCACCACCACTGTTTTGGCCAATTCGTCCGGCGAGAGTTCTGCCAAAATCTGGCGCAGCTGGCGATCAATCTCTTGCAGCTGCAAGCGGTAATACTGCTGTTGTGCTTCGGGATCTTGTTTGGTAAAAGCCGCCATGGTGCCGAGCAGATCATATTGCAGATAACTGAACCAAGTTTGTTGGTTTTGCTGCCGATGCCAAGCCAGCCATTGTTGGGTACTTTGTTGATTTAAGCCATTGAAATTCAGCGCTTCTTGTTGGAATAAGGCACGATTATACAACGGCGATTTGAACGGCGCGGTGACAAACAGCCCGAATTGGTAATCCAACTGCTGCATGCGCTCAATCCAGACCGACTGTTCACGCTGATTCAGCAAACTGTCGAAATAGTTGGCATTCAAGCCATAAAACAGGCTGACTAATGCCATATTCGGATTGTTGCCGCCGCTGTAATTGTTTTTGAAATCAAGCGAGTTTGCCGCAAATGCTGCAAGTGACGGCATATCGGCTAGTGTGATCGCATCATGGCGCAAACCGGAAATATTGATTAATAAAATATTCGGTGTTTTCGTATCTGTCGGATTGTCGGCATAGCGCAACGGCTGTTTCGGATAATCCAGATAAGGCGCATCCACCCGACCGCTGTTGGCGATGCGATCAAGGTAGGTATCGCGGTTCAGCAGTTGGTTTTTTTCCAAAAAGGTTCGAGCAGTCATTGGATACGAAAGCGGTAGGTTGGCTTTTTGCACCGTAATCGGACGATAGAAATAGGCATCTGCCCAAGCGTACAGCAAGTGCGAAGCGATAAAGCAAAACATTAGCCCGTAAGCCACTTTGCGAATCCATTTTTTCCGTTCCAGACTGCGTAACTTATCCCACGACCAGCGCGAAAACAGCATCACAATTAAGAAAATCAGCGGCATTGGTACAAAAAAACGCTCCCAATTACGGGCAAGATCGCCGTTATCGGGGTTGATCAGAATATCCCATACCAGAAAAGATAAATGTAGGTGGAAGCGGTTAAAAATTTCGGTGTCCAACAACAGCAGGGTTAAGCCGAGGGTGGACAGCACCACGCCGACCGCACGCAAGCTATAAGGATTTTTGATCAAAAAGCTGAGCGGAAACAGAATCAGTAAATACAGCGCAAATACGATAAAGCTGAAATGACCGAGAATATTCAGAAAAAAGTAGATTTTGCCGATCAGTGTATTCGGCCAGTCGGCAATAAACGCATAGCGAGAGCCGATCAAAATCGCACAGACAATATTAAAGAAAGTAAACCAGTGTCCCCACGCAATTTTTTGTGAGGTGGCTTCCCAATATTGTCTTGGAATCTTCAGCATATTCTTCTGCCTGTTTTGCGAACCGAAAGTGCGGTTATTCGCGTGGTTTTAAGGAATTTTTTAAGGCATCACAGAATGCCGTTGCCAACGCCTGCTGCTGATTGCGCCCGACGCTGGATTGCAATAGGTTGGTCACCGTGTTGCCCAACGCCATTAACGACAGATCGACCGATGCCTGATGTTTTTCCAGCACCGCCGCCAAATCGCTAAGCAGGGCTTGCACTTGGTGATCGCTGTATTTTGATTGGGTTGCCATAAATTGAGTCCTCTTGAGATAGTATGCGGTGATTATTCGGTGATCTGGCAGAATGTTAGCATATTTTTTGCGTTACCGCTAAAAAAGCCGTCGCCGATTGGGTATAATAGCGCTTGTTTTGCAAAAGAAAATTAAATGGATTAGCAAATGAGTATAGAAGTTAAACAAATCATTCTCCATCAGCTTTATTTAGCCGAAAATACCGCTGAAAAAACCGAAAATCAGGCGGAAAACCACACCTTAACCACGCGCTTGCGTTCGCAATTGCTGCCGGTGAATGATGAGATCGAGCAGATGATGTTGCAATTGCATCAGAATTACCAAAGCAAAGCCTTAGCATACGGTGTGTTTAAAGGTGAATCGCAATTTGCTCGTCAATTAAATCGATTGATGGAAAATGAACTGGATTTTATTGCATTCAGCCAGCAAAGTGCGCAGAATCTGGCGGCGGAATTGGCAAAATATGTGTTTGCCGACAGCGGCACTTTTATCTTGTGCCAATACACTTTTTTGGCGACCGATTACCTGTTCCTTGCGCTGCTTGATAGCCGCCACAGTATGTTGGTGGACGAAGAGCTGGATATTCGACACACGTCGTATTTGAATATTCAACAATATGACATTGCCGCCCGTTTGAATTTGACCGAACTGAAACTGTCAGCGGCATCTAACCGTTATTTAAGTTTTATCAAAGGGCGGGTTGGGCGCAAAATCTCCGATTTCTTTATGGACTTTCTGGGGGCAGACAGCGGATTTGACCCGAAGCAGCAGAATTTAACACTGTTGCAGGCGGTGGACGATTTTTGCCAACAAGGCGAATTGAGCAGCAAACAAATTCAGGAAGTGAAAAAACAGGCATTTGATTATTGCAAAGGGCAATTAAAAGTCGGCGAGGAGGTGGTGTTAGAGGAACTTTCTGATACTTTACCGAGTCTAAACCAGCAAAATTTCAGCCAATTCAGCCAACAACAGCAGTATGAGTTGGCGGACAGCTTTCCGCCGCTTTCCGGTGCGTTAAAATCGCTGACCAAATATTCCGGCTCTGGCAAAGGCGTGACCCTGAGTTTTGATGCGGCATTATTAAACGAGCGAATCATTTGGGACGAACAAAGTGATAGTTTAATGATTAAAGGTTTGCCGGCGAATCTGCGCGATCAGTTGCAGCGCTTTGCCAAATCGGACGCTTAACATTAAATCAGTTGGCATTTTTGCCAAGTTTAGGTATTATCCGTAACAAAATCGAGAATAATAAGGTAGAAAAAAGATGAGATTGAAATCAGTTTTAGTGATTCTTTTAATCAGTATCAGTGCAACCTCCTGTTCGTTATACAACAAACTGGTTTATCGCATTGACGTACCGCAAGGCAACTATCTGCAAGCCGAGCAAGTGGCACAATTGCAAAATGGAATGACCCCGGAACAGGTACAATATCTGTTGGGTACACCGATGTTGACCGATCCGTACAGCAGTTACACATGGTACTATGTTTACCTGCAACAAAAAGGCTACGAAGATCCGGAGCAATACACCTTAACGGTTAACTTTAACCAAAAAGGCACGGTCAGCGACTTCAACCTAGACAGACCACTGCCACAGCAACAAGACGCAGACATCAAACCGCTTGAGTTGGAAGATAATAAAAGCTGGTGGCAATCGATGAAAGATTTTTTTAGTTTTTCATAATAAAATTTTTTATTAATATTATATTCAGGGCGGATTTTATATCCGCCCTCAGTTTATTGATAAAGATATTTAATTAGGCAAAGTAGGGGCGGATTA
>VDHG01000085.1 GCA_006228005.1 Testudinibacter crocodili | reverse complement strand
AATTATGGGGTAATGCATTATGGTCTCCGTCTTACTTTGCAGGAAGTTGTGGTGGTGCGCCGATTTCAATTATTCGCCAATATATCGAGCAACAACAAACACCTGATTAGTTAGCGTTAAAACGACTTTGCCGTTTGTACCTTACATCTCCGCCCTAAAGGGCGAAGTTTTACGGTACATTTGATAAATCAGGGCATGTTTTACCACGCCCTGATTTATCGTTTTGAATTAGGAACCTTATTTTTTCTGTTCTGGCAGCTTATACAATCGGTTTTTATAACTATAACTGCCCCAGAGCGCATATGCCAATGCGGTTTGTTTTAATTCCGGGTCAATTTCTGTCGGCACCAGTGTTTGGCTTGTCTTATCATAGCGAAAACCTTTAGCTTCGCTATTCGGCTGCAAAATCGCCACCTGATCACCCTGCATATACGCCATAGTCTTATCAAACTGCATCAAAGCACGGTTAGGATTATCCTCTTGTGTCAAATCATAACCCAGCATCGGATACTCACCGCTGACGCCCGCCAAAGATAGCAAGGTGGTCGGCAGATCGATTTGGCTAGTCAAGCGTGGATCACGTCGTGCTTGAATCCCTTCACCCAGAATCAGTGCCGGAATATGAAAATGCTGAATCGGCACTAATGAAGCACCGGAGACGCGAGAATCATGATCGGCGACCACTAAAAAGATGGTATCTTGCCAATAATCAGCGTTTTTCGCCATCTCAAAGAAATAGCCTAAGGCAAAATCAGCATATTTAGCAGCGTTATTGCGGGTCTGTTTCGGTTGTTCATAGAGTTCAATTTTATTATCCGGAAATTCAAACGGATCATGATTACTGGAGGTAAACACTAGGCTAAAAAACGGCTGACCGCTGTTTTGCCATTCACTAAACTTCTCATTAGCCTTATCAAACAGATCTTCATCACTCATGCCCCAAGTGGCAACAAATTTCGGATTTTTGTAATCATTCTGATCAATAATGGTCTGAAAGCCATTACCATAGAAAAAGCTCGCCATATTATCAAAATGTTTTTCGCCGCCGTAAATAAACGAAGTGTGGTACCCCTGTTGCTTCAGCAATTCGGCAATACTGAAAAAGCCGTTCTGACTGCCGGACAATTTGACTACTGCTCTCGCCGGCGTCGGCGTGAAACCGGTTGTCACTGCTTCAATGCCACGCACCGAGCGAGTGCCTGTTGCATACAGATTTTCAAATAACCAACCTTGTTGCGCCAATTGGTCAAAGTGCGGGGATAATGGTTTTCCGCCTAAACTACCAATAAACTGTGCGCCCAAGCTCTCCTCTAAAATAATCACAATATTTTTCGGTTTGCCCTGATAACTGGCTTGATTATAAGTCAGGGTTGGAATGTCATCACTAATATAGTCACTATCAGCGCGTCCACGTGCGGCTTTGATGGTTTTCAATACCTCATCAAACGCCATTTTTCCGTAAATTTCCGAAGATTTATCTTCATCTTTCATCTGTTGTGCGGCATACAATAAGGAATAACCGGAGTTCAACACCAACGAGTTAACCAACGGATCAGACGAAAACGCCACCATTGCCGGGTTAATACCACGGTGCTGCAAACTAGAGCGTGCACCGACAAATGCGACAGCAATCACCAGCAGCGCAATAAAAGGGCGGTAGCGCCAGCGAAACGGCGTTAATCCCTCAGTCACTTTTCTCGCTAAACGCCAATAAATCCAAGTCACCAAAGCTGTCACCAGTGGTACGGCAATCAAGGCAAACAGATGCCCGTTCGCCAGCATGGTAAACACCTCTTTCGGGTTGACTAAATATTCGATAAATAAACGATTTGGACGGAAGTCATAGGTTTCAATAAATTCTGGCGTTGCCAATTCCATAAACAGAATAAACACACTGCCCGCTGTTAAAACAACTCGTAACAACCACAGATAAGCTCGCCCTATCCCATTTTCAGAAACCAGCAACACGCTGAGCAGTGCAAAAATGCCGAACAGCCAGCATAGTGCGACAATATCAATCCGCACACCTTGAATCAACAATTCTGCCCAGCCATCAACGGCACTAACCCGCTCGTGTTGCCAAACGGCTAAGCCTAATCGACTTAACGAGAGTAAGATGAGATTAATAAAGGTAAAACAAAGAACCGGATATAACGATCCGAGGTATTTTTTTAAATTTAACATTATTCAGCCTGTTATAATTAACGATGTGTTGTGGTTAGAGTTTACGAAAACAAAAAAGTTCTTCGTTTTTAAATTAGGGTCTGTTGATCTTTGTTTATAATTTGAGTTGTCGTTTAAAATGAGCACAATCTAGGC
>VDHG01000084.1 GCA_006228005.1 Testudinibacter crocodili | reverse complement strand
CGCTCAATGAATCTCTGACTATAAGTTTGAAACTCCAAAAAGTTTCATTATGAATTTACTATCAGCACTCATTAAGACTTTAGTTATTTTTTTCGTCCCACTGAATAACAGTAAGACTTTACCAATGTCTTGCACAAGTGCCCACACAGATTGTCTGATATATTGTTAAAGAACAGATTTCCAACCTTCCATTTTGAAAAGCGGAAAGGTTTGATATTCTACCGAATCCTTATTTTTCGTCAAGCAGTTTTTGCAAACTTTTTGCTAAAATTTTCTGACTTAAGCCATGTATTCACATTGTCGTCGTCAGTGGGTGCGCATTATAGGGGGCTTATATTTTTTCGCAAGATCTTTTTTCCAAAAAAGGGATCTTTTTAAAAAAAAGTAGTTCATCTGGTAACTAATTGAACAAACTGTTTATTTTATTCGCTATTTTAGCGCTTTTTATATACCAGCATTTAGTCAAGATATTTTAGTTCACTGAAACCGTAACGTTGCATCATGTTATTAAATCCGAAAATATTTTCGATGGTTGCGGTTGCAAAAATAAGATTTTGTAGATTATCGTTCACTTCTGCTGTTGCTGTTGTAGTATAGGCTTTTTCTTCCAGCAAAAATGTGACCCGCTTCGCAACTGCTTTCCCCGAATCAACAAAATATTTTACATGTGGTAAACAAAGTTTCAGTTCATTTTCTAGTAGGGGGAAATGTGTACAGCCCCAAATCACCGTATCCAACTGTTTCAGTTCAATCCATGGTTTGATGATATTACGCAATTTACCCAAATCCACCGAATCACCGCGCAATTTGTTTTCAGCCAACTCCACCAATTCGGTAGTACCTATTTTTTCCACTTGGCAATCTGTGGCATAAGCCTTGATCAACGCTTCGGTATAAGCGCGTTTCACCGTACCTTTAGTTGCCAACAGCCCGATATGTTTAGTTTGTGAAATTTTTGCTGCCGGTTTTATTGCCGGTACGGTGCCGACAATACTGATATGTGGCGGCAAATGTTGGCGTAATGTCGGCAGCACCACGGTACTCGCTGTGTTGCAAGCAATCACCACCAAATCTATCGGGTATTGTTCAACCAATTTGCGACAAATCAACAAAGTGCGGTCAATAATCTGCTGTTCGGTTTTTTCTGAGTACGGAAAAAATGCATTATCCAAACAATAAAAATAGTGGTTATTCGGCAGTAATTGCTTGATTTCATGGTAAACCGTCAGTCCGCCGACACCAGAATCAAATACTAAAATAGTGGGTAATTTTGTTGCTTCATTCATATAAATAACCAAAATCCTGTAAAAACAGCTCTGTCACCAACAATCCCAATGCTGGCTTAGCAATATTGGTTTCACCACCGGTTTGGACGTAAAACAAAGAGCGCCTGGCGGATAAATTTTTGCTTTTGCTCCATTGTAATCCGCTACGCCCGAGCTGTTGCTCGAACAGAAATTCACCTAACGGCTTTGCTCCCAATTGTATTAATTGCGGAAATTGGCGGCAAAGCTGCTGCGGGATCACAGTGCGGGCGAACACCCAACGTTGCCGATCACCATGCAAAAACACTTCACGAATTAAATATGATTGATCTGCCGGCAAAACCGCACTTTCACTTTTTGCTAAATCTTGCTGCCAGTTTTGAGATAACAATTCGACCTCAAATTGCTGACACTTTGCTTTCAGCTTTGCTGTCAGCGAATCAGAACACAACAGCCACTCCTGTTCGGCAATGGTTAATGGTACGATCACTGCTTCATCTTGCCAGACCGCACTTTGAATTAAAGTGCGGTATTGTTGCACCAAATCAAGCATTGCCATACATCGTCCGTTGATCTAGCCAGCGCTTAATCAAGCCATCGACACAGCTCGGATATTCTTCAATAATTTTACGTGCATTATGTTGCACCAACGGGATCAGTTTACGATCACGCATCAGGCTGGCAATTTTAAATTCGGCAATTCCGGTCTGTTTCGTGCCTAGCACTTCGCCCGGTCCACGAATCTGCAAATCTTTTTCGGCAATTACAAATCCGTCCTGACTGTCACGCAATACTTGCAAACGCTGACGCGAAACCTTGCCGAGCGGCGGTTTATACATCAGCACACAGTAAGAGTCGATATTGCCACGCCCAACCCGTCCACGCAGTTGGTGCAGTTGCGACAATCCTAAGCGTTCGGCATTTTCAATAATCATTAAGCTGGCATTGGGGACATCCACTCCGACTTCAATCACCGTAGTTGCCACCAACAAATTCAGCTCTCCGTCTTTAAACTGTTGCATAATTTGCTGTTTTTCTTGTGGTTTCATTCGTCCGTGTACCAAGCCGATGGCTAAGTGCGGTAGCGCCCGCTGTAGATCCTGCATGATCGCTTCCGCCGCCTGTGCTTCCAACACTTCCGACTCTTCAATCAGGGTACACACCCAATATGCCTGACGATTTTCATTATGACATGCCTGATCGATACGACGCACAATTTCATCACGTCGTTCTTCCGATACCACAATCGTTTGGATTGGGGTCCGTCCCGGCGGCAATTCATCAATAATCGAAGTATCCAAATCTGCATAAACCGTCATCGCCAAGGTTCTGGGAATTGGCGTTGCGGTCATAATTAATTGGTGTGGATAGTAACCGTTTTTCAACCCTTTTTCACGCAACATTAGACGTTGATGTACCCCAAAACGGTGCTGTTCGTCAATAATCACCAGAGCCAAATCATGAAATTCAACCTCTTCCTGAAACAATGCATGGGTACCGACAATCATTTTTACCTGACCGCACTTTATCCGCTCCAGCTCCGTTTGCCGCGCTTTGCCTTTGACTTTGCCCGCCAGCCAGCCGACCTCAATTCCCAAAGGTTCAAACCAACGGCGGAAATTTTGCGCATGCTGTTCTGCCAGAATTTCGGTCGGCGCCATCAGTGCAACCTGTTTCTGATTGCCGATTGCCACCAGCGCCGCCAGTGCCGCAACCAGCGTTTTGCCGGATCCAACATCGCCCTGCACCAAGCGCATCATCGGTTCATGTTGCCTTAAATCTTGCTCAATTTCGGCACTCACCCGTTGTTGTGCCGTGGTCGGACTAAACGGCAGCTGCGCTAAAAAATCTTGCAACAAAGTCGCTTTTTGATGCAGGCTGAGCGCCGTTAAACGACGGGTTTCGATGCGGCTTTTTTGTATCGCCAGATTATGTGCCAGCAGTTCTTCATAGATCAGCCGTAATTGTGCCGGATGGTTGCCCTGTTGCAGTTGCTCGGAAGAGATTGTCGGCGGTGGTCGATGCAGAAAAATCAATGCCTCTTTCAGGTTGATTTTATGCGGATTGTATGGCAATGGTAATAATTCGTTGACCGGCGTGCTCTGCAACAATTTTAACGCCTGGTCGGTTAAATTGCGAAGTGCGGTCTGACGCAGCCCTTCCGTAGTCGGGTAAATCGGGGTCAGATTTTCTTCCAACTGCAACGGCTGATCATTACGAATAATTTGATATTGCGGATGATGCATTTCCGCCATAAAACGCCCGCGTTTAATTTCGCCGAAGGCTTTGACCCGAACGCCATTTTGCAGGCTGTTTTTCATACCAGCGTTAAAATTAAAAAAGCGTAACCCGATTTTACTGCAGCCGTCCGATAGGGTAATAGTTAAAATCGGACGTTTGCCGAAAGTCACCTCACAGCTCTGCACCACGCCTTCAATGGTGGCGTAGCTTTCGGGGCGAATGTCGCTCAGCGGCGTCATCCGAGTACGGTCTTCATAGCGGCTGGGAAGATGAAACAGCAGATCTTGTACGTTATTAATATTGATCTTCGCCAATTTGGCGGCAACCGCTGCTCCGACACCGGCAAGTGCGGTAAGCGGAATAGCGTCCAGCAGTTGCTCTTTCATATTATGCAGCCTTACTCGTTGATATTGCGAACGATCTCAATCACACCAGAAACCGAGCTGAGTTTTTTGATGATACTGTTAAGCTGTGTAAGGTTGTGCGTTGCAATCAGCAGTGTAACAAAATAGACGCGCCCTTCACGCTCTTCTGTGACAATACTTTTGATATTGCTGCCAGTGGTGGCGATTGCCGACGTCAAATTGGCCAGAATACCTTGCTTATTAACCACTTCAATCCGCAATTCCGCATCAAATTCTGCCGTATTTTCACTTTTTTCCCACTCGACCGAGGTAAAATGTTCCGGTTGGTTTTGGCTCTCACGCACGATATTAGAGCAGGACGCGTGGTGTACCACCAATCCTTTGCCAGGGCTGACAAAAGCAATAATCGGATCACCCGGCACCGGATGGCAACATTTGGCGCAGCTGGTCAACAGACCTTCTGCCCCTTTAATTACCAAGTTATTCGAATCACGTTGATTATTCGGAATACCGTCGGTATCAATCGCAATTTTTTCGCCGAGTAGCGCATGTGCAATTACCGCACTCATATGATTACCCAGACCGATTTCCGCTAATAAATCATCAAACGTATCCAGCTTCATTTCCGCCAGCATGCGCTGCAGCCGCAGCTGATCGATATCATCTAATTTATATGGCGAAAGTGAATGGATTAACTGGCGTTTGCCCAGCACTACCGACTCGTCACGGCGCAAGCTTTTTAAGGTCTGGCGGATTTTAGAACGTGCTTTGGCGGTGACCACAAAATTCAACCAACCCGCACTTGGACGAGCGGATGGTGCGGTGATCACTTCCACCGTTTGCCCACTTTCCAATGGTTGCGACAGCGGATACGGCACGCGATCAACTCGGGCACCAATGCAGGTTTGCCCGATATCGGAATGCACCGCATAGGCAAAATCAATCGCAGTTGCTCCAGTCGGCAGTTCGACGATCCGTCCTTTCGGCGTAAACACATAAATCTCGTCTGGGAACATATCGGATTTTACGCTTTCGATAAATTCCAACGAGTTACCGGAACTTTGCTGCAATTCAATCAAACTTTGTAGCCAACGCTGGGCGCGGATTTGCGCGGTGGTATTTTTAACTTCGCTACCTTGTTTATATGCCCAGTGTGCCGCTACCCCCATTTCCGCCATTTGATCCATATCTTCAGTACGAATCTGCACTTCGACCGGCACGCCGTGCGGTCCAATCATTGAGGTGTGCAGCGATTGGTAACCATTGGCTTTCGGAATGGCAATATAGTCTTTCACCCGCCCCGGGCGCGGTTTATACAAACCGTGCATCTGCCCAAGCACACGGTAGCAGGTGTCCACGTCATGTACGATCGATCGAAAGGCATAAATATCCATAATCGAGTGAAAACGCTGCTCTTTTAAGCGCATTTTCTGGTAGATCGAATACAGATGTTTCTCACGTCCAAACACCCGCGCCTGAATACCGACATCGTCCAAGCGTCCTTTGATTTCGTCCGCGATTCGCTGAATCATCTCTTTGCGGTTGCCACGCGCAGCTTGGATCACTTTTTGCAGCACTTGATAACGATTGGGATGCAATGCCTCAAAGCCGAGATCTTCCAATTCGTTTTTAATGTGTTCGATCCCCAAGCGATGTGCCAGCGGACTGTAGATTTCCAAGGTCTCTTTGGCGATACGGCGCCGCTTATCGGGACGCAATGATCCCAACGTTCGCATATTGTGAGTGCGGTCGGCGAGTTTGATCAATACTACCCGAATATCTTTAGTCATCGCCAAGATCATTTTGCGGAAATTTTCGGTTTCGGCTTCTTTGCGGGTTCTGAATTTCAGTTTATCCAGCTTCGAAACGCCTTCGACGATCTCCGCCACACTACGCCCAAATGATTGGGTCAGTTGTTCTTCGGTGTAAGGCGTATCTTCGATCACATCATGCAGCAACGCCGCCATCACCGCTTCATGATCCAATTTCATCTCGGCGATAATCGACGCCACCGCCACAGGGTGGGTAATATACGGCTCGCCGCTGGAGCGAGTCACGCCCTCGTGGGCATCACGGGCAACAACATATGCCTGCTTGACCAACTCAATCTGTTCCGGCGGCAAATAGCCTTCAATGATGCGATTTAAGCTTTCGAATAGATACAAATGACACCTGCCCGTTAATTAAGGATTAACAAACTGCAACAAACTCTCTTAAAGTGCGGTTGGCGTGGAATCAGACAGGAGCGAAACCGCATGGATTTCAGCTGTTTCTTGTTCCAATTGTTCAAAACGATCTTGTTTGTCCATAATCTCATTATTGATCAAGCCTTTTTCGATTTCTCGCAAGGCAATCACGGTCGGCTTATCATTTTCAGGCTCAACCAACGGCTCACGCACATTAGACTGTAATTGTCTTGCACGACGGGAAGCCGTCAAAATCAAATCAAAACGGTTACCGATTTTTTCTACTGCATCTTGCACTGTCACTCGTGCCATAATTCTTTCTCCACTGATCGAATGCCCTGAATAGTTGCCGGGCGAATTTATTGTTAAAAACGTTATATGATACTAAAGCTGCTATGATTTCGCCAGTAATTGCTGAATTAATAATTGGTGATTTTGCTGCTGCGCTTTCAGGCTGACCTTTTCCGCCAGCAAAATTGCCTTGATCTCTTCGACGGAATCCTCAAAATTATCATTAATAATCAAGTAATCATACTCGTGATAATGTTCCATCTCGCTGATCGCCTTCGCCATACGCTTGGCAATCACTGCAGCAGAATCCTGTCCGCGCCCGACCAAGCGTCGTTCCAGCTCTTGCAAAGACGGCGGCAAAATAAAAATGCTTTTACAGTTCGGCATTTTTGACCGCACTTGCTGTGCGCCTTGCCAGTCAATGTCTAAAAATACATCAATACCCTGTGCTAAATTTTGCTCGATCATCGGAATCGATGTGCCGTAGTAATTGCCGAACACATTGGCGTATTCCAAAAACAGCCCTTGTGCAATCAAGTTTTCAAATTCGTCCATACCACTAAAATAATAATGTGTGCCATGCTGCTCACCGGGGCGTGGTTGGCGGGTGGTATGCGACACCGAAACCCGTGCTTTGCCGGGAGGAAGTTGTTGCAGCAATGCTGAAATCAGCGACGACTTTCCCGCCCCACTTGGCGCCGATACAATATAAAGATGACCTTTTTGCATAAATTTCCTTAAAACAAAATCATATCGGAATTATGCCGTGAAATAAGAAAAAAAGCAGTAGAAAAATAACTGGTAAAAACAAAAGTGCGGTCTGCCAAACCGCACTTGTGCTGAAAATAGTCAGTGGCGCAATCTTATGATGACTGTTGTTGAATACTGCGGTAATTCAACCACACCATAAAACCGACGATCACCACCCCGATTAAATCGGTGATAGGCTCCGGTACGATCAACATTAGAGATCCCGCAGCCAGAATTATCCGCTGCCAGCTTACGATCGGGTTTTTGAAATAACCTTCGACTGCGGCCGATAAGCCCAGCACCCCAATGATGCCAGTCGCTACTACACTGACAATCACCCAAATATCCGGTAGCGGGAAAGTGCGAGCGGTTACAGCAACATCGGTGACATCGATCATCAGCATATTCGGGTTATACACAAACATAAACGGCACAATAAATCCCGCCAATGCCAAACGCAACGACTGCCAACCGGTTTTCATCGGGTCGCCGCCGGCAATCCCGGCACCGGCAAAGGCGGCTAGCGCAACCGGTGGGGTAATATTGGCGAAAATACCAAAATAGAACACAAACATGTGCGCCACCAATACCGGCACATCAAACACTGCCAATGCTGGCGCCGCCATAGTGGCGGTGATGATATATGCCGGAATCGACGGCAACCCCATGCCTAACACCATCGATGCCAGCATGGTTAAAATCAAGGTCAGTAATAATGAGCCAGCCCCTAAGGTCACAATCGAGGAGGTCATCACCGTGCCGAAACTGGTCAGATTGACCACGCCGATCACGATTCCGACCACCGCACAAGCCGCCATCACCGGCAGTGCCTGTTTTGCACCGTCTTCCAATGCCGCCCAAATATCTTTCAGCCCCATTCGGGTCTCTTGGCGCAATTGGCTGACTAATACCGTGATGCCGATAGTATAGGTCGCTGCATAACCGATGGGTACCGATTGAATCAGGAAATAGACTAGGGCAAAAATCGGCAGCAGCATATGCCCGCGTGCTTTCATCACGGCTTTCAGCTGTGGTAATTGATCTTTGGAAAGCCCTTTTAAATTACGTTTTCCGGCACGAAAATGCACTTGAGCAATCACCCCGATATAATACAGCAACGCTGGAAACAGAGCAGCTAACGCAATTGTACCGTAGCTGACACCCGTGGTTTCTGCCATAATAAACGCACTCGCCCCCATAATCGGCGGTAAGATTTGTCCGCCGACCGAAGCACTGGCTTCAACCGCCCCGGCAAAATTTTTGTGATAGCCAATCTTTTTCATCAGTGGGATCGTAAACGCCCCGGTACTGACCACATTCGCCACCGCAGCACCGTTGATACTGCCCATAAAACCGCTGGAAATCACTGCTACTTTTGCCGGTCCGCCCTGCTTATCACCGGCAATCGCCAGCGCTAAATCATTAAACAATTGCCCCATACCTGATTTGCCCAAAAACGCCCCAAATAGGATAAACAGGAAGATAAACGTCACCGAAGCACCGGTAGCCGAAGAGTAAATTCCTTCGGTTTTCAGATAAAGCTGACCAAAAATATCACCGATATCATAATAGCGGGTCAGTAGCCGATCCGGCATAAAATCCATTGAGCTGATGAACGGGTAAAGCAGAAAAATCAACGCAAAAATCACCAACACCCAGCCGGTGATCCGCCGTGCTGCTTCCAGCACCACAATCACGGTCAAAATGGCAAAAATAATGTCTTCCGTACTAGGAATACCGCCACGCACCGTCATAATCGCTTGATATTGATACATTAAATATCCGGCACCAGCTAGTGCCGCAACAACCCACAGCCATTCATACCACGCCACTTGATCACGACGGCTGCTTTTGCCTGCCGGATAAATCAAAAAAATCAGCGCACAACCGACCGCAACGTGAATCGCTCGCTGTAGCAGCGTTGGCATCGGATAAAAGGTGATATAAAGGTGAAATAAAGAATAAAAAACTGCCAGCAGGCTGATCAATTGCTTACTCCAACCGCACTTTAACTGTCGGGTCACCGACTCACGATCATATTTCTCTAAAATCTGCTGCTCTTTGCTACCTAATGTAGCCGCATTTTGGCTAACTTGCCCAGTCATAACACGACGTCCCCCATAAAAAATCAATCAATGCCATCCGAGAAGGTGCTATCCGAACCACCGTGTAATCCGGAACTAATTGATATAATGCTATATTGTATCGTTGCGTACTTAGGCTGCCCTGCATATTGTTAGAGACCACCCAATTAATTTCATGCAAATAAATATGCTGCCGATAGCCGATATAGTCATGCGTTGTCGGCAGCAGCTCTCCCTGTGACGGGGTACCGGCACCAAAGGTTTGGAATAAGCTTTGATCAAGTAGAATGCTACTGCCATCGCGCCGATAGTGTTCACGCCACCATTGATGCTCCACCGAGTGACGCCACCGCAATTCAAAATCCGCACTGTCCAAATAACATTGCCGCTCAGCAGCACTTACCCAAAACACTTTTTTTAACGGCAAAAAACAGGCAAGTGCGGTCACGATCAACAGTATAATCTTTGCGCCTTTGCCTGTGATTAAGAGGTGCATTAGTGTCTATTTGGCATTAACTTCATCATAGTACTTTTTCGCCCCCGGATGCAGTGGTGCGACCAAGCCTTGTTGTGCACTTTGCAAATTGATGTCTTTTGCTGCCTGATGTGCGGTTTGCAATTGTGGCAGACTTTCAAAAAACGTTTTGGTTAATTTATATACATCATCTTCGCTCAAATCAGAGCGTACCGCCAACGCATTTTTAATCGCTGCAGTCGCAATCGGATCGGTATTGCCATAAGTCCCTGCCGGGATCTCCATCGCATTAAAATACGGTTTGGTTTTGATCACTTCAGCCAAGCCGTCTGCAGGAATGCTAACAATTTGCAGATCAAAACCTTGTTGCAATTCCATCAAGGAAGAATTTGGCAAACCGCTGGTCAAGAATGCCGCATCAATCTTACCGGATTTCAAAGCATCCGCCGCTTCGGCATAACCTAGGTAATCCACGGTGATATCATTGTAAGTAATACCAAATCCTTCCAACAAGTTCCGCGCATTGACTTCCACTCCGGAATTCTGCGCCCCGGTTGCGACACGTTTTCCTTTCAAGTCGCTGATGGTTTCAATTCCTGTGCGTTTTGAGGTGACAATCTGCACATAGTTCGGGTAAAGTGCGGCTATTTGGCTGACATTTTCGATTTTATTCGGAAAATTACCAACGCCGTTCACCGCATCACTGAGTACATCGCTCATCAGAAATGCCATTTCCACTTTTTTCTGATTCAGCAAATTGATGTTTTCAACTGAAGCCCCCGTCGTTTGCGTTTTGGAGTTGGTATTTAAATCTTTGCTATAAACTTCCGCCAACGTGGTGGCGATAATATTATAAGGACCTGATGCCCCACCGGTTGCAATCGTGATAAATTTACTCTGTACGCCATTGGTTTCTGTTGCAGATGATGCTGGTTTCTCACCACAGGCACTCAACAATAATCCCAATGCTGCCGTTGCGACAAGCATAAATGATGCTTTCATTTTTTTCATAATTTTCCCCTTATCGATAAGATAAAATTTACCCAAAAATAACCGTAAAACCGCTCTTAACCATTCAATATTTTACACCACAACACGAAATGAAGCCGACTTGACAATAACCATTAAGACTATTGCCTGTCAATCTGTTCGTGACAAGAATTTTATAAAATTCACATTTTTATTACATTTATAATAAAAAAGTCGTGAATAAAATTCTGTTTTTCTTTAATCATTATCCGGGCTGTTATATGCTATAACCTTATGTTTTATCGGTTATAGAAGGATATGTATGCACTCATTTATCGGAAAATTTTTGAAGCTGGAGTCTGCCGGTGGGATCACACTCTTGGCCACATCCGCATTGGCATTGATTTTTGCCAACAGTTTTTTATCCCCTTATTATTTCGAATTGTTGAATACGCCAGTTGTCGTGCAATTTGGTGAACAAGGCATTGCTAAGCCGTTTTTATTGTGGGTCAACGACGGGCTAATGGCTGTTTTCTTCGTTTTAGTGGGCTTGGAGGTGAAACGTGAAATTGTGTTAGGCTCGCTTTCCTCCTATCAACAGGCCATTTTACCGGTCTTAGCCGCACTGGGCGGCATGGTTGTCCCAGCCTTAGTGTTTACTTTTTTCAATTTTAACGATCCGATTGCGATGGAAGGTTGGGCTATTCCAATGGCGACCGATATCGCCTTTGCACTGGGCATTATGGCACTACTCGGCAAACGAGTTCCGTTACCCCTGAAAATATTCTTACTGGCATTAGCCATTATTGATGACTTGGGTGCAATTATCGTGATCGCATTGTTCTTCGCCCATGGTTTGAGCACCGAAGCGATGCTCGGCGCCGGGCTTTCCGTGATTATTTTAATCATCATGAACAGAATGCGAATCAGTGCGCTGTGCGCCTATCTGTTTGTCGGCATGGTGTTGTGGATTTGTGTACTAAAATCAGGGGTGCATGCTACGCTTGCCGGAGTCATTCTCGGTTTCACTATTCCGATTACCGCCAAAGACGGCAGCAGCCCGCTAGAGAATCTGGAGCATGCCCTAAACCCCTGGTCGGCATTTTTTATCCTACCGATTTTTGCCTTCGCTAATGCCGGTGTACCATTAGGCGGGGTTAATCTAGACACCTTAAGTGGCGCGCTACCGTTAGGCATTATGTTAGGTTTGTTGATCGGCAAGCCGTTGGGGGTGTTTAGTTTCTGCTTTATTGCCATCAAACTGAAAATTGCCAAACTACCACTATTAGTGAATCTGAAGCATATTTTTGCGGTCTCGGTGCTATGCGGAATCGGTTTTACCATGTCGATGTTCTTGTCGGGATTAGCATTTGAAAATGCCGGTGAGAGTATTAATACGCTATCTCGAATTGGTATTCTGTTAGGTTCAAGCGTCTCAGCAGTCCTGGGATTAGTTTTGCTACGCACCAGCACCAATACGCCAAGTGCGGTTACACACAAAAATACTTAACAGCGATCTAAAAGCAAGGGCGGATTGACTACCCGCCCTTACTTTGTCTTATCAGATATCGTTATCAATCATCAAATCACTAAGCATAAACAGGGAAACGTTTACAGATTGCAATCGCTTTCTGTTTAATATCCTCAATAACCGCTTCGTCTTCAATGTTATCCAGCACATCGCACATCCAATCGGCAAGCTCTTTGGCTTCCGCTTCTTTGAAGCCGCGACGAGTGATTGCCGGCGTTCCAACACGGATACCGGAGGTTACAAACGGGCTTTTCGGATCGTTTGG
Source organism: Testudinibacter crocodili (assembly GCA_006228005.1). Lineage (GTDB taxonomy): Bacteria > Pseudomonadota > Gammaproteobacteria > Enterobacterales > Pasteurellaceae > Chelonobacter. The sequence goes on along the minus strand of VDHG01000084.1, from coordinate 33,749 downwards.
CACCGCATTTTTGTTGACGGTAATATTGGCACGTCCTAACGCTGCATCAGCCGCTTTTCCGGTCAAGCCTTTATTCACCAAATCTACCAAGAACAGGTGGTTTTCCGTGCCGTTGGAAACAATGTTGAAACCACGTTGTTTGAACACTGCTACCATCGCTTGCGCATTTTTTACCACTTGCTGTTGGAAGATTTTAAATTCCGGCTCCATCGCTTCTTTAAAACACACCGCTTTTGCTGCAATCACGTGTACCAACGGACCACCTTGACCTGCTGGGAATACCGCACTATTCAGTTTTTTGTACAGCTCTTCATCGCCGCCTTTCGCCAAAATCAAGCCGCCACGTGGGCCGGCAAGGGTTTTATGAGTGGTCGTGGTGACGATATGCGCATGCTCCATCGGGCTTGGGTAAACACCGGCGGCGATCAAACCGGCAACATGCGCCATATCCACAAACAGATAAGCGCCGACTTCATCTGCGATTTCACGCATTTTTTTCCAGTCAACCACTTGCGAATACGCCGAAAAACCGCCAACGATCATTTTAGGTTTCACCGCCAACGCTTGCGCACGCAAGGCATCGTAGTCGATAAAACCTTCATCGGTGATACCGTATTGCTCTGCATGATAAATTTTGCCAGAGAAGCTGACCGTTGCACCGTGGGTCAGGTGACCACCGTGCGCTAAGCTCATCCCTAAAATAGTATCGCCGGGATTTAACAATGCCATATACACTGCGGCATTGGCTTGTGACCCAGAGTGCGGTTGCACGTTGGCATAATCTGCACCAAACAATTCTTTGGCACGATCAATCGCCAGTTGCTCGATAATATCAACATATTCACAACCACCGTAATAACGCTTGCCCGGATAGCCTTCGGCATATTTGTTGGTCAACTGCGAACCTTGCGCTTCCATCACTCGTGGGCTGGCGTAGTTTTCGGAAGCGATCAGCTCGATATGCTCATCTTGACGACGGTCTTCGTCTTTGATTGCCTGCCATAATACCGGATCATAATCGGCGATATTCATATCACGTCTTAACATTGTTCTATTCCTCATTTTAGGTGGTCATTTTGGATAGTTGCTAACTTACTGGCTAAGTCTAAGACTTTTTAGTATTTCGATACAGCCTTTTTTACAAAAATTGCCGTCGTTAATTTCATAGCCAAGATTAAATTTTTTCATTTTCGCCGCTCAAAAGCGGAATTATTTTCCTTGTTCCCGCGCTACGGCACGATAGCCGATATCACGGCGGTAGAAACGCCCTTGCCATTGCACTTGTTCCGCCAGTTGCAACGCTTGTTGCTGTGCAGCCGCTACTGTATCGCCAAGTGCGGTGACGCACAGCACACGCCCACCGTTAGTCACGAGTTGATCCTCTTTTTGTTCAACCCCTGCCAAAAACACTTTTTGTCCGTTTCGCTCGGTTTGCCCTATTCTACTAGAAGAAATTCCACTGATCACATCGCCTTTGCGGTAATCGCCCGGATAGCCTTCCGCCGCTAATACGATCCCCAATGCGGCTTGTGCACACCATTCGGACCGCACTTGATCCAGTTTGCCGTCGCACGCCGCCAAGCAGAGTTCAACCAAATCCGATTGCAAACGCATCATAATCGGCTGGGTTTCCGGATCACCAAAACGACAATTGAACTCGATCACTTTCGGTTGTCCGTTCGGCATAATCATCAAACCGGCGTACAAGAAACCAGTGTAAACATTGCCCTCTATCGCCATACCGTTTACGGTCGGGTAGATCACTTCTTGCATAATCCGTTGGTGAATCTCCGCCGTGACCACCGGCGCCGGCGAATATGCGCCCATACCGCCAGTGTTCAAACCGCTATCGTTTTCACCGACTCGTTTGTGATCCTGACTGGTTGCCATCGCTTCGACGTTTTTGCCGTCCACCATTACAATAAAACTCGCCTCTTCGCCGTCTAAAAACTCTTCAATCACAATCCGATGTCCGGCATTGCCAAAGGCATTACCTGCCAGCATATCCTGAACCGCACTTTCAGCCTCTTCTAGGGTCATTGCCACAATCACGCCTTTACCTGCCGCCAAGCCGTCCGCTTTGATCACAATCGGTGCGCCTTTTTGTTGCAGGTAAGCCAGCGCAGGCTCCACTTCAGTAAAGTTCTGGTATTCTGCGGTCGGAATATTATGCCGTGCGAGAAAATCTTTGGTAAAGGCTTTCGAGCCTTCCAGTTGCGCCGCCGCTTGGGTCGGACCGAAAATTTTCAATCCGGCGGCACGGAATGCATCCACCACCCCAATCACTAACGGCGCTTCCGGTCCGACGATCGTCAAACCGATTTCGTTTTTCTGGGCAAATTCGACCAAACCGGCAATATCGGTGACCGCAATCGCGACATTTTCGACCTTAGGCTCAAGTGCGGTGCCGGCATTGCCCGGTGCCACAAAAATTTTCTGCGCCAATGGCGATTGTGATACTTTCCAAGCTAAAGCGTGTTCACGACCGCCATTGCCGATAATTAAAATATTCATTTGAGATCCTTACGCTAAATGGGAAAAACAAAAGTGCGGTCGCCACCGTTGGCTGACCGCACTTTGCAGATTAATGACGGAAATGGCGCATGTTGGTCAGCACCATCGCCATGCCGTGTTCATCGGCGGCGTCGATCACTTCCTGATCGCGCATTGAACCACCGGGATGGATCACACAACTGACCCCTGCCGCAGCTGCCGCATCGATACCATCACGGAACGGAAAGAAAGCGTCAGATGCCATCACCGTACCTTTGACTTCCAAGCCTTCATCTGCGGCTTTGATACCGGCGATTTTGGCAGAATAGACTCGGCTCATCTGTCCGGCGCCGATCCCGATAGTTTGGTTATTTTTGGCATATACAATCGCATTGGATTTGACATATTTCGCCACTTTCCAGCAGAACAACAAATCCCTCAACTCGGCTTCCGTCGGTTGGCGTTTGCTCACCACTTGTAAGTCATTTAATCCCACCATGCCCAAGTCTTTGTCTTGCACCAACAAACCGCCGTTGACCCGTTTGAAGTCCAAGTGCACTTGCCGCTCGCCCCACTCGCCACAGGCTAAAACACGCACATTCTTTTTGCTTTTCAAAATAGTCTGGGCGTCTTCTGCAACCGATGGTGCGATAATCACTTCGACGAATTGGCGATCGATAATAGCTTTGGCCGTTTTTAAATCCAAAGTGCGGTTAAAGGCAATAATTCCACCAAATGCGGACGTCGGATCGGTTTGATAGGCGCGGTCGTAGGCTTGCAGAATATCAGTACCCAACGCTACACCACATGGATTGGCGTGTTTAACAATGACACATGCCGGTTCGGCAAACTCTTTGACACATTCCAATGCTGCGTCGGTATCGGCAATATTATTATAAGACAATGCCTTGCCCTGCAACTGTTCTGCGGTAGCAACACTGGCTTCATGCAATTGATTTTCTACATAAAATGCTGCATTTTGATGACTATTTTCGCCGTAACGCATGGTTTGTTTACGCGTAAAATTCAGGTTTAAGGTGCGTGGGAATTGTCCGCTCGACTGGCTTAATTCCTCTTTTTCTGCACCTTGATAAGGCGGTACTAACTGACCAAAATAGTTGGCAATCATGCAGTCATATTGCGCAGTATGCTCAAAAGCTTTGATCGCCAGATTAAAACGGGTCTGCGGCGTAAGCGCATTCTGGTTTTCGTCCATCTCTTGCAACACACGCTCATAATCACTGCTATCGACCACAATGGTCACATCTTTATAATTTTTTGCTGCCGAACGCACCATCGCCGGACCACCAATGTCGATATTCTCAACGGCCTCTTCCAAGGTGCAATCGGCACTGGCAACAGTTTGTGCAAACGGATAAAGATTAACCACCACAATATCAATCGTCTGAATACCGTGAATCGTCATCACCGCATCATCAATCCCACGCCGCCCCAAAATGCCACCGTGAATTTTCGGGTGCAGCGTTTTCACCCGCCCACTCATCATTTCCGGAAATTGAGTATAGCTCGATACTTCGCTGACTGTCAGCCCAGCCTCGCTCAACAATTTGGCGGTTCCGCCAGTGGAAAGCAGCTTAACGCCGCGCTCGACAAGACCTCGAGCAAATTCTACAACGCCACTTTTGTCAGAGACACTCAACAAGGCTTGGCGAATAGGACGATTAGATTGCATGGTAATTTCCTTTACAGATTAAGGTGAAAATGAGTGAAATTCGAGCACTAATTATAGCCTAATTTACATTTTTTCTGTAGCAGAAAACAGATTTATAAAATTAAACCGCACTTTGCACAAAATCCAGCACCTGAGGATCGGCGATTCGGCGGTAGTCTTCAGTGTTGAGGATAATCGAGCTTTCCAGCGTGCCGGCGTTAAATGCCAGCTCGCTATAACGGTTAAACAAGCTGCGGTCGGCAACCAGTTTTAATTCCGGGTGAAAGCTGAAGGGTGGAATTGCACCAAAGACACAATCAGTCAGTTCGCTAACTTCTTTCGGGCTGGCAAGTGCCGCACGCAAACCACCAAGTGCGGTTGCCAAGCGAGATAAATCCGCTTGCTTGTCCGCCGGTAAAATGGCTAAAACCCACTGCTTTGTACCTTGCCCTTTCACCACGCACAATAACGCTTTTGCGCCTTGTCCTAATTCAGTACCACGCACCTTGGCGACCTCTTCCGACTTGCCGCAGGCTGGGTGCTCAACCACGCGATAACGTGCTTGTTGTTGATGCAAAAGTGCGGTCAGTTGTTGAAAAGTGGCTAATGACATCTTCTCTCTCCATCGTTGCAATTCAGTTGCTGACCTGACTATAACAAAAAACCCGCTCGGCGTTAACCGAACGGGTGGCTTGAACATCAACAAGCGATTATTTTTTACAAATTTTATTGTCCAATGCTAATGCGCCTGGGCCGGCAAACACAAAGTACAAAAACACTGGCGAATACAGCGCTGCTAATTCACCTTGATTCAACAACGGCATCAAAATATTGCCTGCGGCACCGTGCACCACAAAATAAGCAAACGCCATTTGACCAGACAGTAAAAATGCGGTCAGACGCGTGAACAAGCCCAACGCCAACAACATTCCGCCACCGATTTCTAATACGCCAGCCAAGCCGTATTGTGAGAACAGCGCCACGCCGCCGTTACCACCCGTCATTGAAACCGGATATTCGAAAAATTTCGCCGTACCGTGCCAAATAAACATATAAGCGGCGATAATGCGTAATAAGGCTAAGGCATAAGGTGCATAGGAATTTAATTTATTGTTCATCGGTTTCTCTCTTAATATAAAATGTTAAAAATGGTTACTGGTATAAAGTGCGGTCATTATAGTTTTCCTGATTGGCGGAACAACCCAAGAAAAAGAAACGTATTATCAACCCAAAAGAAATCATCCGATGTGACACTGCTGCAAAATCCCCCTTTTTACATAATAGGGGATGTTGATCTTTGTTTATCGCAATTGTCGCTGAAATTATTGCGACCTCGATGCTGAAAGCCTCACAGCAATTCACTCATTTCGCACCGAGTATGATCGTGGCGATCAACCTTTTTTCGAAAACAGTGAGGCATTAAAAGATAAAAATCGGCATCTTAGCGGTGCCGATGATAGCGCAAAGTGCGGTCAGACTTAGCCGTAAGTACAGAAATAGGCGGTTTCGACTGTAACTTTCAGATCAAACGATTGGTTGGCATCAACGGTAAAGGTTTCACCTGCACTGAATGTTTGCCATTCATCGCTTTGCGGCAGTTTGACGCTTAGGGCGCCGCTGATCACGGTCATGGTTTCAAACTGGCTGGTGCCGAAGGTGTATTCACCGGCCGCCATCACCCCGACCGTTGCCGGTAAGGTTTCAGTTTGCAACCCGATTGACGCCACTTTGCCGTCGAAATATTGATTGATTTTTAACATATTGCTTTCCTTTTGTTGATAAATAATATTTAGCATTTTATGTGATAACTTGATTAAAAATCAATAATCTTTTTAATTTTCAAGATAAGCATTAAATTTAAGCGCAAAGTGCGGTATAAACCGCACTTTGACATCAACTTGAGATTACCCAACTTGAACGCAGGTCATATCCAACGAACCACCGACAAAATCGGTATTGAAAATATTCAGCTTGTCGTCAGGATCTTGCAGCGCCAAAATATACAGCAACGGCAGATAGTGTTCCGGTGTCGGAATCGCTTTTTGCACGTCTTCGCCTAACGAGCGGTAATCGGCGAGCGCTGGCAAATCGCCTGAACGGATCAAATCCAATAAGGTTTGTTGCGCACGCTGCGCCCAGTCATACCCGAACAGTTGATCCGAGCGCTGCCAGTCGATTAGGCGCAAATTGTGGATCAAGTTGCCGCTGCCTAGAATCAACACGCCCTGCTCGCGCAGCGGTTTTAGCTGTTTTGCCAGTTCGAGATGCTGCTGCATTGTCAAACGTCCGCCCAAGCTGAGTTGCACCACCGGAATGTCCGCCGCCGGATACATCTGTTTCAACACCGCCCAAGTGCCGTGATCCAAGCCTTGTTCCATATCAAGACTGATATTCGGATTGTTAACCAAATCTTTCACTTGTGCCGCCAACGCCGGAGCGCCTTGCACCGGATATTGCACTTGATACAGCGCCTCCGGAAAACCGTAAAAATCATAGTTCAGCGCTGGATTGGCTGCGGCAGTTTCTGCCACCCCCATCGAGATCCAGTGGGCAGAGATCACCAAAATCGCTTTCGGTTTCGGCATTGCCTGTGCCGCTTGACGCCATTTCGGGGTGAATGGGTTGTCTTGAATCGCCAACATGGGCGAACCGTGACCGATAAAAATCGCCGGCATTTTGTTGTTCATATTAACTCCTTGTGAATTTGTATCTTTGAAGTATATGAATCAACCAATAGGAAATAAAGTGCGGTTTTGTTGATGGATGATTTTCTATCGGGAAATAATAGATAATGTCATTGTTTACGCTATGGATATTTTTTCAGGCTGTGTAACACGGTCAAAATGAATACGTTATTTTCCACCTCATTGTATTCATAAACAATCCGATAGCGTTGACAAAAAGCGTATCGGCTACCGTCAGACTGCACTTTATAGGCTTTCGGGAATTCTGAAATAAAATCAAATTTTTCAAAAAAAAGTGACCGTAATTTTGCAACACTTCGAGCAGAATTAGTATATTCACCAACACTAATGAGAATATCCTCTAATTCAGTTAATGCTCGAACAGAAAAATTAAGCGAACGCTTTGATATTTTGTTCAAACTCTACTTCCTCATTCGCAATCCGTTCAACAATCTCAAGTGTTAGTAATTCTGCCTCTTCAAGTGTAACAATACGACCAGCTGCAATATCCGCCCGCCCCGCTGCAATTTTTTCAGCCAGATATTCATCATATCCTTTTTCTTTTATCAGCATACAAGCCTCCGTTTTTAATTATAGTAACTGTGTTGCCACAGAAACACAGTTACTATTCATTTTATTTCCAATATTAATCAGTGACTACACTTCATAAGTCGTAGAAGCGATATCACCGCCTTTGCCGGTCCAGTTAGTGTGGAAAAACTCGCCGCGTGGTCGGTCGGTGCGCTCGTAAGTGTGTGCACCGAAGTAGTCACGCTGCGCTTGTAGCAGGTTGGCCGGCAAACGGGCGCTGGTGTAGCCGTCTAAGAACGTGATGGCCGACGCCATACACGGCATTGGCAAGCCGATCTCAATGGATTTCGCCACCACTTTGCGCCATTCTGGCAACGCATTTTCCAAAATAGTTTTGAAATAGCGGTCGGCACCCAAGAATTGCAGATTCGGATTAGTCTCGTAAGCATCACGGATATTGCCCAAGAACGCACTGCGGATAATACAGCCTTCGCGCCATAAAAGTGCGGTATTGCCATAGTTCAGATCCCAATGGTTGTTTTCTGACGCTTCACGAATCAGCATAAAGCCTTGCGCATAAGAGATAATTTTTGAGGCCAGCAGCGCTTTGCGTACCGCTTCGATCCATTGCGCTTTATCGCCTGTAACCGTATCGATCTGTTTGTTGAACAACGCTTGGTTTTCGACACGCTGTTCTTTGAATGCCGACACGCAACGAGCGAATACCGCTTCGCTGATTAAGGTCAACGGAATGCCTAAGTCCAATGCGTTGATGCCGGTCCATTTTCCGGTGCCTTTTTGCCCGGCAGTATCCAGAATTTTTTCTACCAACGGTTCGCCGTTTTCATCACGATAGCCCAGAATATCGGCAGTGATCTCAATCAAGTAGCTGTCCAGTTCGGTTTTGTTCCACTCACTAAATACCTGGTGCAATTCGTCATAACTTAAGCCCAGCCCTTCTTTCAGGAATTGGTAGGCTTCGCAAATCAACTGCATATCGCCATATTCGATACCGTTGTGCACCATTTTCACAAAATGCCCGGCGCCCTCTTTGCCTACCCAATCACAGCACGGTTCGCCATCTTTGGTTTTGGCGGAAATCGCTTGCAAAATTGGTTTGACATAAACCCAAGCCTCTTCGTTACCGCCCGGCATAATTGATGGTCCGAAACGTGCGCCTTCCTCGCCGCCGGAAACTCCGGCGCCGATAAAGCGAATGCCTTTTGCCGCCAAATCTTTCACGCGGCGGTTGGTGTCCGGATAATTGGAGTTGCCACCATCGATGATGATATCACCCTGCTCCAAGTGCGGTAACAAACTATCGATAAATTGATCGACCACTTCACCGGCACGCACCATCAACATCACTTTACGCGGTTTTTCCAGTTTATCGGCTAAATCTTGTAATGAATATGCGCCAATAATATTGGTGCCTTTTGCCGCCCCTTGCAAAAATTCGTCCACTTTGCTGGTGGTGCGGTTGTAAGCCACCACCTTGAAGCCGTGATCGTTCATATTCAGAATCAGATTTTGCCCCATGACTGCAAGTCCGATTACGCCGATATCACCTTTCATATTTGTTTCCTTTTTAGTTTGCTAAAATTGTTGATTAATATGTTATACCGCACTTTGTAAATGGGTAGATGCAATCCACCCCTACCATCATTTCAATATATCTCGGTAAAATTACTGCAACTGCGACGCCGCATCGGCATCCAAATACCATTCGGTATTACCGTTATTCGCCTTGACCCGAGCCGCTGGATAGGGCAACTCGTTCTCGCCTGCCAGTTGAATTTCATGCAGCAGATCAGCTTTACTGGCGCCGGTGACCAAATAGGTCAGGCGTTTCGCATTTTCGATCAGGTAAGCAGATTTAGACACCCGTAGTTGCCCCGATTGCGGCTGCTTCGCCACAATGGTCAACACTGTTGTGGCAAAATCCACTTGCAGCGGAAACAGTGAGGCGGTGTGACCGTCTGGCCCCATACCTAAAATAATCCAATCGAACTCCGGCACACCAGCGCTGTTTTTTGGTACGACAGCCAACATTTCAGCGGCAAAGCGTTTGGCTTCGGCTTCCGGCTCGTCTTCACCACGAATGCGGTGGATATTCTCCGCCGGAATCTGAATATGATCGAACAGTAAACGCTGCACTTCACCGTAGTTGCTCTCTTCATCGTCCGGCGCAACACAACGCTCGTCACCCCACCAGAAATGCAGATTTTGCCAATTAATTTTGTCGGCATACTGTTCCGCCAAGGTTTTAAACAACAACTTCGGGGTGCTGCCGCCGGACAGGGAAATATGGACCGGCTTGGCTTGTTGACTATAGGTTAAAAATGCTTCGGCTATCTTCTCTACCGCACTTTGTGCGTCTGCAAAAGTAATATAATTCATGTTATAACTCACAATATTCCGTATTCGTTAAATTTTTACACGGAAAACGCCAACTGCGGTTTTTAGATTCCATCATAAAATCTGCTTCTTGTGGCCCCCAAGTTCCGCTGGCGTATCCATATAGTTTTGGGTTATTGGCTTTGTAATCCAATATCGGTTGGACAAATTTCCAACAGGCTCGCACTGCATCACTGCGAGAAAACAGGGTTGCGTCTCCCAACAGTGAATCCAACAGCAAGCGTTCGTAAGCATCCAGAATATTCTTATCTGCCAAATCCTGATAATGAAAATCCATCGATACCTCTTTGGCTTCAAATCCGGAACCCGGATTTTTCAAGCCGAAACTCATCACGATTCCTTCATTCGGTTGAATGCGGATAATCAATTTATTCTCCGGGGCATTGGTGCTGAACACTGGATGTGGGGTTTTCTTAAAGTGAATAACGACTTCAGTCACCCGTGTCGGCAGCCGTTTGCCAGTGCGGATATAAAACGGCACACCGCTCCAACGCCAGTTGTCGATCTTCAATTTCAGCGCCATATAGGTTTCGGTGCGCGATTGCGGATCAACGCCTTTTTCTTCGCGATACCCGTTTTGGTATTCGCCACGCACTTTAGCACCGGTATATTGCCCCAGCACCAAATATTTTTCCAAGTCTTCATCACTCAGCGGATGCAGGCTTTGTAGCACTTTCACCACTTCGTTACGCATCGCATCAGCATTGATCACGGCTGGCGATTCCATGGCGATCATCGCCAACACTTGCAGCAAATGGTTTTGGAACATATCGCGCATTGCGCCAGAGCCGTCGTAATAGCCGCCACGCTCTTCTACGCCAAGCGATTCTGCCCCGGTAATTTCCACATAATCAATGTAGTTACGATTCCACAGTGGCTCAAACAAACCGTTAGAAAAACGCAACACTAAAATATTCTGTACGGTTTCTTTGCCTAAATAGTGGTCGATCCGATAAATTTGCGATTCGTCAAAATCCTCATGCAGTTTGCTATCTAGGCTGATCGCCGATGCCAAATCGTAGCCGAACGGTTTTTCCACCACAAGGCGTTTCCAACCATGATTCTGGTGATTCAGCCCATGTGCCGCCAGACACGCTGGGATCACCGGATACAGGCTCGGCGGCGTGGAAAGGTAGAACAGCGTATTGCCGCCAGTATGGTGCGCTTGCTCCAACTGCTGCAACCGCACTTTGACTTTGGCATAATCGGCTTCGTTCGAGGTGTCAATCGCTTGATAATAAACATGCGAAAAAAACTTATCCATCTCAGCCGCTGCAATATTTTCGCTCTTTGCCAAAATTTCACTCAATTTTTCACGATATTGTGCGTCACTGTATTCGGTTCTGCTCACGCCTAAAATCGCAAAATCATCTGCTAGACGACCATTTTTAAACAGATGGTATAAGGCTGGAATCAATTTACGGTGGGTCAAATCCCCTGATGCGCCAAAAATAACAAGGCTGTTGTTGTCCGGTTTTTTCATTTTTTATCCTTTCAGGTCTGCAATCTTTTTGATCAGCAATCGTTGCAGTCTAATAAGATGGATTCTTGTCGTCAATCGCTTATTATACGCTTATCGTCTATTTTGGACTCAGCATTTGATCATTTACGGTTTATTACACTGTTTTTTCTACATTCGGTTTAAGATGCTGTTGAAAACGTACCACCTTTTGCCACGGAAACGCTGCATTGCCTAGCATAATAAAATCAGGATTGATCAAGGTATTCCGCCGATTATAAGTCAGGGGCTCTCCGTATAAATCCACGATTTTGCCGCCAGTTTCACGCAAAATACATTCAACCGCGGCGGTGTCCCACTCACCGGTTTTGCCCAAACGAATATAACAATCGCTACGTCCTTCCGCCACCAGCGCACCTTTTAGACCACTGGATCCATAACGCAACAGTTGGTATTCAAACTGATCTCGAAAACACGCCAGCACCTGAGTGCGCGCGACATTCTGCCCAACCACAATTCGAATCACTTCATCGCTTGGGGTGCAAGTCTGCAAGCGGCTGATCACACCATTTTGCTGTTTATAAGCGCCAAATTTATCCATCGCATAAAATGCTAATCTTGGCACCGGGGAATAAACGATCCCCAATGTTGGCTGATGATCTTGCACCAAGGCGACCAGTACTGAAAATTGATCGGTCTTTTGCAAAAACTGCTGTGTGCCGTCCAACGGATCGACCAGCCAATACTGTGTCCAATGGCGGCGCTCGCTTAAATCAATCGCTTGGCTCTCTTCCGACAACACCGGCACGCCGGGCGTCAACGCTTGCAATTCATCGACTAAAAAACGGCTGGCTGCCAAATCTGCGGCGGTAACCGGTGTATTGTCCTGCTTCAATTCACTGTCGATATCCTGATAATAAAATGTCAACAGCAGCTCGCCTGCCCGTTTGGCAATCGACAAGGCGGCGTTCAGCAGTTCGTTGGTCAAGATAATTTTATTCATAACAACCGCCGTTTATGCTTCTGATTGCGCGGCTAGATGATCGCGCAACAGGTAAAGTGCGGTCAGATTACGCGCCTCACAAAAATCCTGTTGTGACAACAGGTGATCCACCTCACTGAGCGGATACGCCACCAGCTCTAGCGGCTCCGGCTCGTCGCCGACCAAGTGCGATGGCGTTAACTGTTCTGCAAGAAAAATGTGCATCGGGTTATGCATAAAACCGGGGGAGGTGATCACGGTGCGCAGTAGTGTCAATTTATCGGCTTTGAAGCCAATCTCTTCCTGCAATTCACGGTTGGCGCTTTGTTGCGGCGTTTCGCCCGGATCCATCAGCCCTTTGGCAAAACCCAGTTCATAACGTTCGGTACCGACCGCATACTCCCGTACCAATAATAAGTTGTCTTGGTGAATTGCCATCACCAAGACCGCACTTCGCTGGCTGGGTTTAAAACGTTCGAATGTTCGCCGCTCACCGTTGGCAAATTCCAAGTCTACCGCTTGGATTTCAAAAATTTTTGATTTAGCAGCAACAGAGAGAGAAAGGATTTTGGGTTTTTGCCGAGTTTCACACATGCTGGCTCCTGCGGATTAACTATAAATCCCAGTAACAATAGCATATAATCAGGCTTGGTGACCAGAAGATGTTGCTAGTAACGCCATCATTTTGGAGCATTTCCAGCGCACTTTCACGACAAAGTTCGCTCACATTGTCCGTGGCATTTAGCTGCCAATAACCCATGATAACAAAAACCATAAACAAGGATTAAGCGTGAAAATCATCGATTGGGATAACATCGATACCATATTATTTGACCTGGACGGCACCTTGATCGACCTGCATTTAGATGCCTATTTTTGGAAACAACTGGTGCCGCAAACTTATGCCGACAAAGAGGGCTTGGACGCACAAACTTGCCATGCTCGGATTCAACAGCTTTACCGCAATATTGAACACAGTATGCAGTGGTACGATATCGATCATTGGGCGAAAACATTGGATTTGCCGATTCGCGAAATGCAGCGGCAGCACGCTCTCAACACCCAAGTGCGTTCCGGCGTTTACCCACTGTTGGAATCATTGCAAAAATTAGACAAGCAATTGATTTTACTGACAGATTCACATCCTTTTAGCCTACAGGTAAAAATGGATAACTGCAATCTGAGCGGTTATTTCGAGCAACTGCTCTCATCTCACCAATTCCAAAGACCGAAAATGCACCGCGCACTGTGGCAATCGGTGTATCAACACTGTCAGCTCAATCCCAACCGCACTTTATTAATTGACGATATGGAGCCGGTGTTAGATCAGGCTAAAAGCAATCAAATGGCGTACACGTTAGGCATCACAACACCCGATTCGCAACAACCGCCAAAGCAATTTAACAACCACCAAAGTATCGCTGATTTTCAGACTTTATTGGGATCGTTACCAGGATAAAAAATGGAACAAGTCAGATTGGACAAATGGCTGTGGGCAGCTCGTTTTTATAAAACCCGCTCAATCGCCCGCGAGATGATTGACGGCGGCAAGGTACATTATAACGGACAGCGAAGCAAACCCAGCAAAATCGTCGAAATCGGCGCAATGCTGAAGTTGCGCCAAGGCAGCGATGAAAAAGAGGTGGAAATTCTAGCCATCTCCGACAAACGCAACGGCGCAGCACAAGCACAATCGCTATATCAAGAAACCACCGCCAGCATCAGCAAGCGCGAACAAATCGCCGCCGCCCGCAAAGCCAACGCCCTTTCAATGCCCAACCCCGAACGGCGCCCGAATAAAAAAGAACGACGCGATTTGATTCGGTTTAAGTATCAAGAGTAGCCAATTCTTGCTTGAGTGTAATGCTATTTTGCATTACAATTTATGCTGATAATAAAACGAAAGGAGCTAATATGGCAACGTTAAATATCCGTTTAGATGATCAGTTGAAGCAAGATGCCTACCACGCATTACAAAAAATGAATATGACTCCGACCGAAGCCGTTCGAATCTTGTTTCAATATGTAGCACAAAATGAAAAATTTCCCATTCAGACCGTTATGCTCAACGACGAGGATTTAGCATTACTTGAAACCGTACGCTATCGACTCAATAATCCTGAACAAGGTATCAAGGTAACTTTAGATGAGCTATGAACTGGTTTTTGATCCAAGAGCATTAAAAGAGTGGCGAAAATTAGGGGAAACAATCAAAGTTCAACTTAAAAAGAAACTTTTTGAAGTCCTAAAAAATCCTAAAATTGAAGCCAATCGATTACGGGAATTTCCAAATTGTTACAAAATTAAATTACGCACTTCTGGGTATCGCTTGATCTATCAAGTACAAGATGAAAAAGTGACAGTTTTTGTGATTGCTATTGGTCAGCGTGACAGTGAGAAAGTCTATAAAAATACGCAAAACCGAATCAGCACATATTAAGAAATTAGACGACGAAATGAAATCAACCCATTATTTATTCCCCTTGCAAACCCACAAAACACCCATATATACAAGCCAACATAAATACATCACAATGGACAAAATATGACCGAATTTAACGCTTACCAACCAGACAACGACACCCTGCACCGCTACCTGTTTCAGCAAAAAGCGGTGCGTGGCGAGTGGGTGCGCTTGAACCGCACTTTTGAAGAAACCTTGAACACCCATCACTATCCGAAAGCCGTGCAGAATCTATTGGGCGAGATGCTGGTAGCAACCAGTTTATTGACTGCCACTCTGAAATTCGAAGGTGATATTACCGTTCAAATTCAAGGAGACGGTCCGTTAAAGCTGGCGTTGGTCAACGGCAATCATCAACTGCAATTGCGTGCGTTGGCACGGGTAGAAGGTGAGATCGCGGATGACAGCAGCTTGCAGCAGATGATCGGCAAAGCGGTATTGGTGATTTCGATTAATCCAAAACAAGGCGAGCGTTATCAAGGGATTGTCGAATTGAGCAAAGCAACAATTAGCGAATGCCTACAGGACTATTTCGAACGCTCCGAACAACTGAAAACCGCACTTTTCATCAAAACTGGCGAGTTTGAAGGCAAACCGGTTGCCGCCGGTATGCTGCTGCAAATTATGCCGGATGGCAGCGGTTCGGTTGATGATTTGGAACATTTGCAGATGCTGACCCACACGGTTAAAGCGATGGAATTGTTTGCTTTGCCGGCAGAAGAGTTGTTGTATCGACTGTATCACGAAGAAACAGTTGAATTATTTAACCCAAGTGCGGTCAGCTTCCATTGCGGTTGCTCCGCAGAGCGCTCCGGAGCAGCACTATTATTGATTGATGATGACGAAATTGATGAAATTTTACACGAACATAATGGCAGTATTGATATGCAGTGCGAATGTTGTGGCACCCACTATTTTTTCAACAAACACGCTATCGAGCAACTTAAACAAAATTCAAACTGTGCCTAAACAATTCCTTAACAGGAATGTCTAATTCTATTAAAAAGCGCGACGCCACAAGGTTCGCGCTTACTTTTTTTCTGATAGCTATGTTGAATAGTTTGATCCAGCTAACATTTTTATTTCTGTTTTTCTTCTACAATAACTGCGGAATTTGATTTTTAATAACTTACTAAAAAACAGAGGTAATAAAGATGACAGATGTAGCTTCAGTAGTAAAAGAATTGTCCGTATTGGGAATCCACGATGTGAAAGAAGTGGTGTATAACCCAAGTTATGAATTCTTGTTTGAAGAAGAAACCAAAGCAGATTTACAAGGTTACGAAAAAGGCACATTAACCACTACTGGTGCAATTGCGGTGGATACCGGCATTTTCACCGGACGTTCCCCAAAAGATAAATATATTGTCTTAGATGACAAAACTAAAGACAGCGTTTGGTGGACCAGCGACAAAGCTAAAAACGACAACAAAACCATGACCCAAGAGACCTGGGGCAGCCTGAAAAAATTAGTGGCAGATCAACTTTCAGGTAAACGCCTATTTGTGATCGATGCGTTCTGCGGCACCAACCCAGACACCCGTTTAGCAGTGCGAATCGTGACCGAAGTGGCATGGCAAGCACACTTTGTGAAAAACATGTTTATTCGCCCGAATGACGAAGAGCTGAAAGGCTTCAAACCAGATTTCACGGTATTAAACGGTTCAAAAACCACTAACCCTAACTGGAAAGCGCAAGGCCTGAACTCCGAAAACTTTGTCGCGTTCAACCTGACCGAAGGCGTGCAATTGATCGGCGGAACTTGGTACGGCGGCGAGATGAAAAAAGGCATGTTCTCGATGATGAACTACTTCCTGCCGTTAAAAGGGGTGGCTTCCATGCACTGTTCTGCCAACGTTGGCGAAGATGGTGATGTT
This sequence comes from Testudinibacter crocodili, assembly GCA_006228005.1. Lineage (GTDB taxonomy): Bacteria > Pseudomonadota > Gammaproteobacteria > Enterobacterales > Pasteurellaceae > Chelonobacter. The sequence goes on along the minus strand of VDHG01000084.1, from coordinate 17,169 downwards.
GCAGTGTTCTTCGGTTTGTCCGGCACCGGCAAAACCACCCTTTCTACCGATCCAAAACGCCGTCTGATTGGTGATGACGAACACGGTTGGGACGATGAAGGTGTATTCAACTACGAAGGCGGTTGCTATGCCAAAACCATCAATTTGTCTGAAGAAGCCGAGCCAGATATTTATCGTGCGATTAAACGCGATGCGCTGTTAGAAAACGTAGTGGTGTTAGAGGATGGCACTATTGATTTCAACGACGGATCGAAAACCGAGAATACCCGGGTTTCTTATCCGATTTATCACATCCAAAATATTGTTAAACCAGTCTCTAAAGCGGGTCATGCCAAAAAAGTGATCTTCTTGACGGCTGATGCCTTCGGCGTGTTGCCTCCGGTTTCTAAACTGACTCCGGAACAAACTCAGTATTATTTCCTGTCCGGCTTCACCGCCAAATTGGCCGGTACTGAGCGCGGCATCACTGAGCCAACACCAACCTTCTCTGCCTGTTTCGGTGCGGCATTCCTGTCATTGCACCCGACCCAATACGCAGAAGTGCTGGTGAAACGCATGCAAGCCTCTGGTGCGGAAGCCTATTTAGTCAACACTGGTTGGAACGGTACCGGCAAACGGATCTCGATTAAAGATACTCGCGGTATCATTGATGCGATCTTAGACGGTTCAATTGAAAAAGCAGAGATGAATCAATTACCTATCTTTAACTTAGCCATTCCAACTGCGCTTCCGGGCGTTGATCCTGCAATTTTGGATCCACGTGATACCTATGCCGATAAAGCACAGTGGCAAGTCAAAGCAGAAGACTTAGCCGGACGCTTTGCGAAAAACTTCGATAAATACACCGACAACGACGAAGGCAAAGCTTTAGTTGCAGCCGGTCCAAAAGCATAAGTTTAATCAACCATAACGAAAACCGCACTTTGAACAAAGTGCGGTTTTTTATCGGCGAGTAACGTAATTTCGTTAGGGTTGCTTATTTACCCGCGTTCACGGTATTGGAAAGCAATTTTTCCGCACCCGCTAATTTTTGTGAGAGTTCTTGCGGCACTTCATGGCGATTACCCAGAAATTCCGCTTGATTTAGTGAAACAAATACCTTACCGGCTTTATCCTCCCACACCAACGCTTTCAGTGGCAAATCAATTGCGATTGTTGGATGTTCGATCATAATCGGTGTGCCGACTTTCGGGCTGCCAAATAAAACCACCGTCGCCGCAGGCATGGTCAAGCCATTGTCTTGCGCCGCTTTTTGATGATCTACTAAACCAAAAACCGTCATGCCTTTGTCAGTAACCGTTTTTTCAATCAATTGCACCGTTTCTGTAGCATTATATTGACTCGGCACAGTCAATAAACCATTTGCGTTAGGCGCTGCCTGAGCTAAAAAAGGTAACATGGCGATAATCAATCCTGCTGTTTTGCTTAAGTTCATACAATATCCTTGTTTAGTGAAGAACGTGAGTAATGCTGATAAGCATAAAGAGATTGATTGTATAAAAATTGTCATAAAAACTACATAATTTAAGATTTGATCGCATTTTTAACGATAGCCTTTTGCCCTGAAATCAGTGTAGAATCAAGACGACTTATCCATGTTAAAAAGAGAAAACCATGACAATACATTGCCAATACCCACTAATGACAGAAACCTATCCCAACATGGTTTGTGAGTTGAACCACTACCAATTAATTGAAGTGAGCGGTGAGGACAGTGAAAAATTTTTACAAGGTCAGTTAACCACTGATATCAGCAAATTGGCGGTCGGAAATTCAACATTAACTGCACATTGTGATCCCAAAGGCAAAGTTTGGTCAGTATTCCGCCTCGTTCGTGTTGGCTCGCAGCACTTTTATTTTATTATCCGCAAAGCATTGCTACCAACGGCATTGGAACAACTGAAAAAATATGCCGTCTTTTCAAAAGTCAGTTTTAATCTGGCGCAAGACCGCACTTTAATCGGCTTTGCCGGCAGACAAGCGCCGCAAACCATCACAACCCTCAGCGATCAACTGCCGAATGCCGAAACGCCGCTGATTCATGCTGATGGGCATAGTTTATTGTATATTGAACACCCTCAGCCACGTTGGATCTTGATCAGTGAAAGTGCGGTTACGATCACCCCAACCGTCACCACAATCGCTTGGGATCTGTTGGATATTCAAGACGGCATACCGTTACTAACGGCAGAAAGCCAGAATCAATTTATTCCTCAAGCCATTAATTTACAACTGCTGGAACAAACCGTCTCTTTCCATAAAGGTTGCTATATCGGACAAGAAACCATCGCCCGCGCCAAATATCGCGGTGCCAACAAAAGAGCACTGTTTACCTTAGTCGGACAACCGAACACCGTTCCGGCTATCGGGCAGGGGGTGGAGTTATTGCTAGAAACCAACTGGCGCAAAACCGGTTCGATTTTAAATGCGGTACAGCACGACGGTGTATTGTGGCTGCAAGTGGTGCTGGCAAACGATAGCGAAGCCTGTCAACGTTTCCGCTTAAGCGAAGACAGTCCGCAGCCGCTGTGCTTATATCCGCTGCCTTATGCGTTGGAAGAAACGGAACGTTAAGTAAAATATAACCGATAGTAGAAGTCTCTATTATCGGTTATATTTGCTATTACATACAAACATCAAACTGTCTTTGACTAATAATTTTAATATTTTCCAACCTTTCCTCTCTAAGATTTCTATTACCATCTTCTGAGTGCAGGAAACTCCTCGTTATAAAAAGCTCGATTGCAGCCGAATTCTCACTTTTATTAATAAAACGAATTAACTCTAATGCAAAATGCCCACCTAAAAGTTCAATTTTACCAACACCGTTTTCTCGATCTAACGCCGTTTCAATGTATGACGCCCCTAGAGCCCTATAAGAAGGCACATGGCACATTTGATAATAATGTTTAACATTAACATAAGCATCAATGTAATTTATAGGTACTTCTATTGTAGAGGACGCTGAACCCTCAAGATTTCTCCGACTTTTTTCTAAATTAAAACAGGCAGTTAATAAGCTGATAAATAGAGATAATACCCCTAACTTTACAAATTTAGCTTGAAATAGATGTACAACACTCATATACGACTCTCCATTTTAAAAGAAATACAATAATTCATTTACAACGCTATATCTAGAATATATCATATCACAATAAATAAGACTCGTTATCATTTTTATTGGAGGTTTAAAATGTCAGTAAGGAGAATACTATTCCTTTTTCTAATATTGTTTTTATCTGCTTGTTCTATCAAAGAAAATGCTATAGAGGACGCAAAGTGGTTAGCCCATTATCGTTCCCAACTAATAACAGACAATCAACCTTATGCTACATTACGCATATATCCGATCACTCCTTATTTTGGATATAGTACATTAGATGTTCCACCGATCAATATATATAAAGTAAATGATAAAATATTAAAAAATGACAATTCTTTTTTAGGAAAAAAATATGAACTTTTAACACCTTATGAAAAAGTAATGGTTCCCGTAGGAAATAATACAATTATAATTAGTATATCAAACCGATATGCTAAATTTGAAAATATACACTTTGAAGCCAACAAAGACTACATTGTTTATTTAGAAGATAGTAATAGAAAAAATCTTTCATGGAGAGTGTATGAATATTCCTATGACAATCGCTTTAATCCTAGAGATAAAGATGCTATTATTTTAGGAAAGCCTATTAGTAATATACAAAAAAGCTCACTAACACAATCAAGCTTATAAATTAAAAGAGCTAATTTCTTTTATAGAAGAACTTAGCTCTTTCAGCAAAAACTCACAATCTATTACAGAACTGTTTTAAATACTGCTTAAATTCACTTGCCAATTTCGGGTGTTGCGTGCCGTATTCGACAATCGCTTGCAGATAGCCTAGTTTATCGCCGCAGTCGAAACTTTTTCCGCTCATATGAAATGCTTCCACGGTTTCTTGCTCGATAAGCATATCAATGGCATCGGTTAATTGGATTTCATCCCCAACACCGACCGGCGTTTTTGCCAATAAATGCCAAATCGCACTCGAGAACACATAGCGCCCGACGACAGAAAGATTTGATGGGGCTTCTTCTTGAGCCGGTTTTTCTACAATGTTATTGATCACCGCACTTTGCCCAGCTTCCAACACCGCGTCACCGCAATCAACGATACCATAATTGCTGACATCTTCCACCGCTACCGGCGCTACCATAATTTGGCTGATTTTGGTTTGTTTGAAACGTTGCAGCATGGCAGCTAAATTCTCTTTTTTCTGATCGGCACTGAACTCTGCCAAAATCACATCCGGCAACACCACCGCAAAAGGCTCATCGCCAACGAGCGGTTTGGCGCACAGCACCGCGTGTCCCAAGCCTTTGGCATTCCCCTGCCGCACGTGCATAATCGTGACGCCCGGTGGAATAATTGACCGCACTTCTTCCAACAACTGGCGCTTCACTCGTTTTTCGAGCATAGATTCCAATTCATACGAGGTATCAAAATGGTTCTCAATTGAATTTTTAGAGGAGTGAGTGACTAAGATAACCTCTTTCACGCCAGCATTGACACATTCACTGACCACATATTGAATCAACGGTTTATCTACAATCGTCAACATCTCTTTCGGAATAGCTTTGGTCGCAGGCAACATTCGGGTGCCTAATCCGGCGACGGGAATAATAACTTTCATGTAATATCCTTTTATCATCAGTTTGGTCATTAAAGAAATAGCAAAATCCGCTTTCAGTGACAACCTGAAAGCGGATAGTATTTTACGCCAAAACTACTGTCTGAGTAAGGCTAAAATCTCAGCGGTTTTCTCTTCCATCAGCGCTTTGTCGCCACGAGTTTCCAAATTCAGGCGCACCACCGGCTCAGTATTGGAACTACGCAGGTTGAAACGCCATGTCGGATATTCAATGCTGATACCGTCCATTTCATCGATGGCAATTGCATCCTTCTCATAGAACGCACGCACACGGGCAATCGCCACTTGAGCATCTTCCAACTTGCTGTTGATTTCTCCCGGAGATGGGTAAGCATTCAAACGATCACCGACCAATTGTCCTAAAGTTTTACCCGTGGTGCACAACAATTCCGCCGCCAATAGCCATGGAATCATGCCGCTATCACAATAGAAGAAATCACGGAAATAGTGGTGAGCGCTCATTTCACCGCCATAAATCGCATCAACTGCACGCATTTTTTCTTTGATAAACGAGTGTCCGGATTTAGAAACTACGGCTTCACCGCCCATTTCTTCAACCAACTCAACGGTATTCCACATCAAACGTGGATCAAGGATAATTTTAGCCCCCGGATTTTTCGCCAAGAATGCCTGTCCTAATAGACCGACAATATAGTAACCTTCAATAAAAGTGGCATTTTCATCAAACAAGAAACAACGGTCAAAGTCACCGTCAAAAGCAATCCCCATATCCGCCTTGTTTGCCAGCACGGCATCAATGGTGTCTTGACGGTTTTCATGCAAAATCGGGTTAGGGATCCCGTGTGGGAAGTTGCCGTCCGGCTCATTGTGGACTTTGATAAAGCTGACCAACGGTGCATGCTGTTTAAAACGCGCCTCCAGCTCGTCAACTACATGACCAGCTGCCCCGTTTCCGGAATTGATTACCAGTTTTAACGGTTTATTGAAATTTTCTAAATTAACATAGGTTAACAAGTGATCGACATATTCTTGCAACACAGAAAGCTGCTTATACTCGCCACGTTTTGCCACATCCGGAAAATTATTCTCTTCAGCTAATTTCTGGATATCGCCTAAACCACTATCAGCGCTAATTGGGCGCGATCCGGCTTTAACAAACTTTAATCCATTATAATTCATTGGATTATGGCTGGCTGTAACTTCAATTCCACCATCAACTTTCAGAAACGATGTCGCAAAATAGACCTCTTCAGTGCCGGTCAATCCCAAGTCAATCACATCAACCCCGGAATCAAGCAAACCGTTGGTTAAGGCACTTTTCAGCTCTTTACTGCTCAAGCGAACATCACCACCGACAACCACTTGCTTAGGCTGTAAAAACTGTCCGAAGGCACGACCAATACGATAGGCGATATCGGTATTTAATTCATCGCCTAAACGACCACGAACATCATAAGCTTTGAAACATGTTAATTTTGTCATCTGCAAACTCCAATTACTATTGATCTACTTTTTTATCATCTGCTTCTTTAAGACGCTGATATATTTCCTCTCGATGTACCGTAACCTCTTTTGGAGCGTCAACTCCAATTTTCACTTGATTACCGCGCACGCTGAGTACGGAGATTGAAATATCTTCCCCGATTAGCAAACTTTCACCGATTTTTCTCGTCAGAATCAGCATATATCCCTCTTTGATAGCAATAAAGGTATTATCTGTGGTAAAAAATATTTATTACCGAAAAATAACACATATTGATAATACTTTATTTCATAAAAAAAAGTGAATGGAAAAACCACAAAATGTGCAGTGGCACACAAAAATAAAAACAGGGTCGAAACCCTGTTTTTCATTTGCATTGATTTAATTACAATTTATTTTCTAACCATGTCTTGGCGCTGGCTAGTGCAATCGCTACATTCTCAAGCTGTGTGCCGCCTGCCATCGCCAGATCCGGACGTCCGCCGCCTTTGCCGCCGACCTGTTCCGCCATCAAGTTCACCAACTCGCCCGCTTTCACTGTTGCGGTTAAATCAGAGGTCACCCCGACAATCAAATTCACCTTAGCATCCGCCACCGAGGCAAATGCAATCACAGCTGAACCCAGTTGGTTTTTCAGGTCGTCAACCATCATCCGCAAGGATTTCGCCTCAACGCCGTCCAGTTTTTGCAGCACCACTTGTACTCCGTTAATGATTTGAGTCTGTTTCGCCAAATCATTACCAGCCTGTTGTGCAGCTTTCTCTTTCAACAGTTGCAACTCTTTTTCCGCACGTTTATTGCGTTCTTGCAATTGATTAATTTTGTCGAGCAAACTATTGCCATCGGTTTTCAGTAAATCTGCACTTTGCTGTAACACCGCTTGTTGCTGATGCAGCCAATCCATCGCATTTTGCCCTGTCACCGCTTCAATCCGACGAATGCCGGCTGCAATTGCCCCTTCAGAGGTGATTTTAAACAGCCCGATGTCACCGGTTCTGTTGGCATGAATTCCGCCACACAGCTCGGTCGAAAAATCGCCCATTGACAACACCCGTACTTGCTCACTGTATTTTTCACCGAACAGTGCCATTGCGCCTTTAGCTTTAGCCGCGTCCAAATCCATAATCTCGGTCACCACCGGGTAGTTAGCACGGATATGCTGATTGACCAGATTTTCAATGTCCGTTAGTTGTGCTTTACTGATCGCTTCCGGTTGCGCAAAATCAAAACGCAATAGGCTATCGGACACCAACGAACCTTTTTGACTGACATGAGTACCTAAAATTTGGCGCAATGCGGCGTGTAGCAAATGTGTCGCCGAATGGTTTAACGAGATCTCGGCACGACGTTGACTATCCACCACTGCATTCAGGCTCTGTCCTACCGCCAATTCGCCTTGCTGCAACGCCCCGATATGCCCGAACACTTTGCCATATTTTTGCGTATCTTTGACCGTAAAAACCGCACTTTGACTTTCCAAGCGTCCAGTGTCGCCGATTTGTCCGCCGGATTCACCGTAAAATGGCGTATTATCCAACACCACCACCGCACTTTGTCCGGCTTGAATACGTTCGACTTCTTTGCCGTCATGGAAAATTGCCACTACTTTACCCAAGCTTTCTGACTCGCTGTAGCCTTCGAAGCAAGTTTCACCGTCAACGGAAATAACATTGCTATAATCAATCCCAAAATTACTCGCGGCTTGTGCCTGCTGGCGCTGCGCTTCCATCGCACGGTCAAAACCCGCTTGGTCAATGGCAATCGCTTTTTCACGGCAAATATCCGCAGTTAAATCATAAGGAAATCCATAGGTATCATACAGTTTGAACACCACTTCGCCAGGCAACAGATTATTTTCTACTTTCGCCAACGCTTCGTCTAACAACACCAAGCCACGCTCTAACGTGCGGGCAAACTGTTCTTCTTCTTGGCGCAGCAATTTTTCGATTTGCGCCTGATTGTCCTTCAATTCGCTACCGGCTTCCGCCATCACCTCAATCAACGTCGGCACCAAGCGGTAGAAAAATGCTTGTTTTGCGCCCAGCAAATGTCCGTGGCGCACTGCACGGCGGATAATCCGGCGCAACACATAGCCTCGCCCTTCATTAGACGGAATCACGCCATCGGCAATCAAATATGCACAAGAACGGATATGATCAGCAATCACGTTTAAAGATTTATTTTTCAGATCAGCAGTCTCAGTAATCTCGCCAGCTTTAGTGACCAAACGACGGAAAATATCAATCTCATAGTTAGAATTCACATGCTGCAACACCGCTGTAATCCGCTCCAAGCCCATGCCGGTATCGACCGACGGTTTGGGCAACGGCAGCATCGTACCATCAGCTTGACGGTTGAATTGCATAAAAACGACGTTCCAAATTTCAATGTAACGGTCACCGTCTTCCTCAGCTGATCCCGGCGGTCCACCCCAAATATGATCACCGTGATCGTAAAAAATCTCAGTACAAGGGCCACAAGGACCGGTGTCACCCATTTGCCAGAAGTTATCAGAGGCATATGGCGCGCCTTTGTTATCGCCGATGCGCACGATACGCTCGGCAGGCACTCCAACGGTTTTATTCCAAATATCATAGGCTTCCTGGTCAGTTTCATACACCGTCACCCACAATTTTTCTTTTGGCAGGTTCAACCAAGCAGCAGAAGTCAGAAATTCCCACGCATATTGAATCGCCTCTTGTTTAAAATAATCACCAAAGCTGAAATTGCCTAGCATTTCGAAAAACGTGTGGTGACGTGCGGTATAACCGACATTTTCCAAATCGTTATGCTTGCCACCGGCACGTACACAACGTTGTGCGGTGGTAGCGCGTTTGTAGCTGCGTTGATCTTGTCCGAGAAATACTTCTTTAAATTGGTTCATACCGGCATTGGTAAACAATAGAGTCGGATCATTTTCCGGCACTAATGAGCTGCTGGCGACAATTTGGTGTCCTTTAGTTTCAAAAAAACGCAAAAAATCGCGTCTGATATCTGCTGTTGTTTTCATTCATTTAATCCTGTGCAATAACATCGCCGTGCTTTGCACCAAGCTCAGCACCACGACCTAACAAATTCTGTAAACTGTTTATTTTCGCATAAAAAATAGGCTTGGGGAATGGCTTTAGGAGGGATTGCGAGCAATTGCAGTGGATTTTAAAGTAAATAGACCGCACTTTATGCTTTCACCGATAGTTCGTCGGTCAAAGTGCGGTCAAACGGCTAAAAATTATCGGTTAATCTTGCTCTTTTAACGGCACGACCAACATATCAATCGTCACCGAATTCATCACTTGACGGGTGGAAGAGATCAACTTGCTCCAGAAATCTTGATGATGCCCAGTCACCAGCAAATCGACCTGATATTTGCCAATCGCCTCTTTCAGCACTTGTTCCAAATCACCCGTGCCGCTCAGTTTTTCCGTAATCGGAAAGTCCACCGACTCCGCCAATTTATTCAACGCTTCTTGTGTTTCAACCGAAATACGATCCTGCATCGTCGCCATATTAATATCAATCAAGCCGGTATAGAGATCGGAAAAATTGACATCCACATGAATCAACGATAGCTTTGCTTCGTGCCGTGTAGCGATATCCACCGCTTTATTTAACAGTATCGGACTGTCTTCAGATAGATCCACAGCGACTAAAACGTGCTTGTACATAACTGCCTCCTTTTTGCCCCTTTATGATAAGTAAATGTTTATTATAGAGATACTGCCTAACTTCTTACTAAATCATACCATTACAAAATAAAAAAGAGCATGTGCCAGATCACATATTATTATTTTTGTTATGCAAATTTTCTGCAATTTATTTATTTTGGAGTGCTGATCAAAATTTTGTGCTCAATCGCAACCAATAGTAACCATAATCTGCCGCCGAGCTACCACGGAGAGAATGACTTGACCTTTATGGCTCGAAAGCGTAAGATTCGCACGATTTAATAATATGAGGACACACACTTTGGACAGTCACAGTCGATACTGGTTTAATTCTCACGCTTGATTCTTCGCCCTCATCTCAACCTGCTTGTCGGCGAAACTCTCGCAGATAGGTATAAACAACACTTGCTTTCCCTATTGCTGAAATTTACCGGCATCTTATTCTTGTTCATTGCGTGTTCATCACTCACCGGGGAGTATGAAATATGATTGGTGCTTTTGCCTTGGACAATGCCCGCTTGGTTCGCATCGACGAAACCAGCCAAAATTTAGACAGCGCCATTTGGATTGATTTGATTGATCCAAGCAGCGAAGAACGTGACATTTTACAACAAGGTCTCGGACAGAGCCTTGCCAGCTATCTTGAACTGGAAGATTTAGAAGCCTCCGCCCGTTTCTTTGAAGATGAAGACGGGCTGCACCTGCACTCCTTTTTCTATTGTGAAGACGAAGATGATTACGCTGACATTTCCACTGTCGCTTTCACCCTGCGCGACGGTCGCCTATTCACGCTACGTGACCGCGAACTGCCGGCATTCCGCCTATATCGTATGCGTTCACGCATTCAAAAATTGGAAGCCTGTAATGCCTATGAACTGCTGTTAGATCTGTTTGAAACCAAAATCGAGCAGCTAGCCGACGTTATTGAAACCATTTATGCCGATTTGGAACAATTAAGCCGAGTTATCCTTGACGGCAAACAAGGCGAAGCCTTTGACCGTGCCCTTTCTACCCTGACAGAGCAAGAAGATGCTAGCTCGAAAGTGCGGTTGTGCTTGATGGATACCCAGCGGGCACTGAGCTTTTTGGTGCGTAAAACTCGTCTGCCCGCAAGCCAGTTGGAACAGGCACGCGAAGTGCTGCGCGATATTGAATCTCTGCAACCGCACAACGAATCGCTGTTCCAAAAAGTCAACTTCTTGATGCAGGCGGCAATGGGCTTTATCAATATTGAACAGAACCGAATTATCAAAATCTTCTCGGTGGTCTCGGTAATCTTCCTGCCACCAACGCTAGTTGCCTCCAATTACGGCATGAACTTTAAAGAGATGCCGGAACTCGGCTTTGAGTTTGGTTATCCGATGGCGCTCGGCTTAATGCTGCTCGCTGCGTTTGCACCGTATATCTATTTTAAACGCAAAGGCTGGCTATAGTTTTTATCGTTATGCTTGAAACTGACAGAAAACCGTGCTGCAAAGTGCGGTTTTTACATTTGGTGAGTACAAAAAGAAATAATACAGGAATACAAAATAGATGGCGGTGAGAGAGGGATTCGAACCCTCGATGCACTTTCGCGCATACACACTTTCCAGGCGTGCTCCTTCAGCCTCTCGGACATCTCACCGTTGAGTATGGGTACTGCTATTTGAGAACTGACAGGGCGCAAACTATAGGGAGTTATCCGCTTTTCGTCAAGTATTTTTTCAGCAATGCCACCATATTCGATGATTAATACCGCACTTTGCTTATTTTTAATGCTTATTTTTAACAAAGTGCGGTCACGTCTATTTCTCACAGCCGTGTTTGCCGATACTGGCGCTAACGGCGACAGCCAGCGAACATATCCATTGTCGGGTTATAAAGTGCGGTTTTAATCTGCATTAAGCCCAAGACCGAATGGAAATAGTTATCTTGCGAATAGGCAGTGGTATTTGCGGTTTTTTGCAAACATGACAGATCCAAATTGCGCTGTGCCTGCAAACCTTGCGATGCCCAGAAAACTGCCGGCACATGGGTTTGTTCATCTGGGGCAATCGAGTACGGCGTGCCGTGCAGATATATACCGTTTTCGCCCAACGATTCACCGTGATCCGACACATATAACAGTGCACTATTTAAATTCGGCTGTTTTTTCAACGTGTTAATCACGCGATCCAAAAATTGGTCAATATATAAAATCGTATTATCGTAAGTATTGACTAGCTGCTCTTTTGAACATTTAGCAATATCTTGCATATCACAAGTCGGCGTAAAGTGACGGTATTCTGAGGTGTAACGCTCAAAATAGGTTGGTCCGTGACTGCCCATGGTGTGCAGCACCACAATCAAATCTTTGTTTGGATCGGCTTGCAAGCGCTGCTCGAAATTTTGCAGCAAGATATCGTCCAAACATTCGCCGTTATGACAAAACTCCGCTGAGTTTGTGCCCGTCAGATTTTCAGTCGGCACCCGCTCGCATACACCTTTACAGCCCGTATCGTTGTCCAACCATAAAATATTGATACCGCTGCGTTGAGCAATATCCAATAGATTATCCTGCTTTTGCGCCACTGAGCTGTTGAAATTACTACGATCCATCACTGAAAACATACACGGCACCGACACTGCGGTTGCCGTGCCGCAGCTGGTCACTTGCGGATAATTGATCAATTCACTGCCCAACGCCGCCAGTTTAGGTGTGGTTTGTCGCAGCTGTCCGTTGACTTGATAACCGTTCAAGCCCCAATTTTGCGCACGAGTTGTTTCGCCGACCACCAACACCAACACACGTCTTTTTTGTCCATCTTGTTTGACCTGTTGTGCATCTAAACCGATCTGTTCAAACGGGCGATTAGCTTGCTGAATCCGTTTGACTTCATTAATTCCAGCGCCGATGAAATTGCTTGGTACGATTAAGTTGACGACTTGTTTATTATTACGGAAAAATGAAGCGTAATCCTGATAATAAAATTTCGCGATACTGCCGACCACCACCACCGACAAAGCGATCAACAACAGCCGCATCGCAATTTCTTTATACCAAGTGCGGTAGTTCACTTTCACCATCACATACAGTATTGACGGCACGACCCCGAAAACAACAATCCACAAGATATAAGAGAAGGTAATCAATTTGCTCGCCTCAGTAAACGAGGTTTGCAACACGTTTTCCAACATATTGGTATCAAAATATACATTATAAAACAGTGCGTTATAACCAATTGAGGCACTAAGCAACAGCAACAGCGGTATCAAAATTTTATGCAGGTAAGGCAGGGCTAGAATTTGGAATGCGGCATACAAAATAAAAAACATCGCAAACGGTAAGCTCAGCGCAAACATATCGATGTTTGGATACAATGCCAATACGGTTTTATAAAATGCATAGTTCATCACAACCGTGAAAAACAGCGTCAACAACAGCAACAATTTGCTGCTGCTCATGCCTTTGCTTAGAAAGCGGGGGGATAACAAGGCCATTAGATTCTTCCTCAACTAATTAATATATAATGAATTTTTAACTACTTTAACCCATAAAGTTTAAAGTAGCGTTTCTATATTAAAATTATAAAGAGGAAGAATTAGCTAAAAATTAGGGATATTTACCAGCCCTGTCGTTCTGTGGTTAATCGTCACGCCCCATTCTGCGCATATCATAGCCACTCGGTGCCTGATAAATCCGCAGTTTAAACTCCTTTGCGACCGCATAAATATGATCAAAAATATCTGCTTGAATGCCTTCATATTCGCCCCACAACACCGTGTTAGTGAAGCAGTAAATTTCAAGTGGAATCCCTTTATCACTGGCATCAAGTTGACGCACCATCAAGGTCATATCTTTGCGAATATGCCGATTGGTGTGGAGATATTGCTGCAAATAAACACGAAAAGTCCCTAAATTGGTGAGATGTCTACCGTTAAGATAGCTATTGTGGTCAATGTGATTCATCTGATGAAACTCACGAATATCTTGCTGGCGTTTATCCAAATAGTCATTCAGCAGACGACTTTGTTGCAAATGAGCGATCTCTTCAGCATTTAGAAAATGAACACTGTTAGTGTCTAAATAGACCGCACGTTTAATCCGCCGCCCGCCGGATTCACTCATTGCGCGCCAGTTTTTAAAGGAGTCGGAAATCAGTGCATAAGTCGGTAGCGTAGTTACGGTGTTATCCCAATTCCGCACTTTGACAGTAGTCAATCCAATATCCACCACGCTACCGTCGGCACCATATTTTGGCATTTCTAGCCAATCACCGACATTCAACATGCGGTTGGCTGAAAGTTGAATACCGGCTACCAACCCCAAAATCGGATCTTTAAACACCAACATCAGTACCGCAGTCATCGCCCCTAAACCACTGAGCAGAATCAACGGGGATTGCCCCAGAATGAGTGAAATTAACAGAATTCCGATGGCGATCGATGCCAACAATTTGATGGTTTGTACTAAGCCGCGTACCGGGAAGTGTTGCGCTAGATTGCGTCGGAACAAATAGGTTTGCAGGGTGTCCAACAAAGAGAAAATCGAAAATAGCGCAAAAATTAGACACCAGATGTGGGTGACGGCAATAAATCCTTCACGCCAAACATTCTCCGGCAGCCAAATCCGTAATTGCACCACCAATAATAGCCCCTGAATCGTCAATGCCAGATTATTGAACAATCGGTGTTCTGCCAAAATGTTCAGAAACAGTAGTTTTGACGTGCGCAATTTATTGATCAGTACACGAAATAAAACATAGTGAATCAGGGTATGCAACAGTAGCGTCGTTAGGATAATTAAACTGATCATCACCAAATTGACCACCAGCTCAGAATTTGGGTAGTTTTGACCTGATAGCCACTGAAGTAGTTGTTCTCGCATCGGGAAAATATCCTCCTAAATTGGTTTTCAAGAGGATAAATTGTAACATAAATGCAACACTCTGCCAAAAGCCCCTGATTCTATGGCTGGCCGCACTTTGCAGTATCAACTCAAGACTTTCAAATTCATGGGAGAGCATAACCCTATTGGCAAATAAACAGTACAATTTAAGCCGTGCGCAAAGCGCTTAGAATCACTCAGCACGATTTTTCCGTAATAACGTTTAGCAATACTGTTGGCAATTGCCAATCCCAATCCGGTGCCTTGCTGTCCGCTGCCCAACACTCGATAAAACGGATCCAGTACACGCAACCGCTCTTTTGGCGGAATACCGTTGCCGTTGTCATCAACTTCCAGCATCAGCCACTCGCCGTCACTGTCCTGAAACAGTCGGACTGCCAGATCCACTTGTCCGCCTGGCGGCACATAAGTCACAGCATTTTCACATAAGATTTTGAGCAAAATATAAATATCACTTTGATCAGCGCAGATACTGACATCAACATCGCTAACCAGCCCGATATCAATCGCTTTTTCATCAGCTAACGGCAATAAGTCTGCCAATACTTGTCGATAAACTGCCAAAATCGAAACCACACTTTGCCGACTGTCGGCCTGCGCTGCGCCTGCTTGAAGCCTCGCCAGTGAAAGCAACTGCTCCAATAGATGACGAATCCGCTGTATGCCTTGACTCAAGGCATTTGCCTGTTCCAACACACCGGTTTGTTCCGAGCCGTGGTTTTGCAACTGCTGTAATTTGATCAAACGCTCGGCTTGCAGTGAAAGTGCGGTCATCGGACTGCGTAGCTCATGAGAAGCATCGGCAATAAAGCGTTTTTGCTGTCGCATACTGGCTGCGACTTTATCCAGCATTTGGTTGATGGAATGGATAAACCCTCGCAATTCTTGCGGAACATTGTCGGTTTCAAGTGCGGTTAAATCGTTTTCTGAACGTGCTTGCAGCGTTTTTGCCAGCCGATCAATCGGCGCAATGCTACACCCGATAATCCAAATTGCCAACGGTAACATCAACAATATAAACAGTAGTACTGGCACAGTACTAAGCCATATTGAATGCACAATAATCTCATCACGAAATTCCGACTCATCAAAAATCACCGCTATTTTTTGCTGATTCAGCGTTTTTAAATAAAAGCGATATTTGATATTGCCTTTGCTAATCGTGTGGAATCCTTCCTGATATTGATCTAAATCAGCAATAAAATAGTCCTGTTGCGGATCCGTGTTGTGGTTTTGAATCAGAATACGGTTATCATGATTGTTCAGTAACACTTCTGGCGTTTGGCTGTGTTCATCAACCAAATAGGCAGTTTGCTGCAAAATATCATCTTGCAGGCTATATGCCGATTTGAAGCTATAGAAAAAAGTGAAAAGTGCGGTCAGCAGGCTGGCACTCAACGCCAAAACCATTAAACCGACGCTCAATTTTTTGCGAATTGAGGTGATCTTCATATTATGTCAACCCGCCTTTACTCACACTCCAACCAGCACCACGAATATTACGAATGCTCTCTTTGCCCAGTTTTTTACGCAGTGAATGGATTAAATAGTCAATTGCATTGCTCTCCACTTCTTCGCCCCAAGCATAAATTTTGTCTTCCAATTCCGCCCGAGAATAAATTCTGCCTTGATGTTGCATTAAGGTTTGCAATAAGGAAAATTCCTTATGAGTCAAGCTGACCGCCTCCGGATTTCCGCACAGCCACACTTGATAACTCGACGGATCGAGGGTAAGCAAACCATTACTGAGCTGCAACTGCCCATGGTGATGTTTACGCCGCACCACCGCTCGCAAACGGGCTAACAGCTCCTCCATTTGAAAAGGCTTTACCACATAATCATCTGCTCCGCCATCTAAACCTTGTAGGCGGCTGTTCAAATCATCTCTTGCCGTGGCAATCACAATAGGCAACTGTTGATCTTGACGACGAATCTCTGCCAACACCAGCAAACCATCTTTCTTTGGCAAGCCCAGATCGAGCAGCAGCACGTCATAATTCTGCACCGCCAATGCCGAAAGTGCGGTTTGCCCATCTTGCACCCAATCGACTGCATAACCGGCATCTTTTAGGCTAGCTTGCATCACCTCGCCAATCATCACATCATCTTCAACCAATAATATTCGCATGCTGTTATCCGTTTTATTCGTTTTTATTTCATCGATTAGCACATTATTAATGTCATTATCACCCAATATTTCGCACATAAAAATAGCAAAATGACTAGGGTCTGTTGATCTTTGTTTATATTTTGAGTTGTCGTTTAAAATGAGCACAATCTAGGCGTAAGCCGAAATCAATAGTGGGACTATTGATGAGGATTACAACGACGAGTGTGCTCATTTTAAACACAATCCGCAGGACTATGACTGTTTTTCGCCATTACTTTTCGCTACTACAGCGGCGTTAAAAGCCGTTCGTTTAGAATGACTAAACTTCACAACTTTTGCCTTATTTATTTGCAAAAAGAGTGGCGAAAAATAGTCTATAGCTCAAA
>VDHG01000083.1 GCA_006228005.1 Testudinibacter crocodili | reverse complement strand
CTTTTTCGGCAGCAGCTTTTTCAGCAGCAGCTTTTTCGGCTGCTTCCCGTTCCGCTTGTTCTTTTGCTAACCGCTCTTTTTCTGCTTGTTCAGCTGCCAAGCGTTCGGCTTCTTGTTTTTCTTTCTCTGCGGCAGATATTTTTGCTTGATCGATTAAGAAAGTATGTTTGTCATTTTGGGTAAAACTAAATTCTACGCCTTTATTCACAATACGCGGCGCATTGACAAAATATAGCGATCCGCTGTTATAGTCGACAAATGTCAGTTTCTGCACCGAATCGACTAGCATCGTTGTCACCTCATCAGACAAGGAGAAAACCGGTTGGACTATACCACTGACATGTCCATTCACCGTCAATTTATTGGTTAATTCGTATTCAGCTCCGCTTACCGATTTAAGTTGTGCTTGGTTGATATGACCAAATACCAACTTGCTCAATGCATATTCCGGGCTTGCCGAGAAGTCACCACTGATGGTCAAAGCGTTATGTAAGCCTAATGCGCCATTTTGTAATATCAGATTGCTGTCTAATCGAGGTTGTTTAAAATGAAAAGTGGTATTCTCATCGGATAGTGTAATTGTCGGTAATACACCATTGTTGTTCACGCTAGTGATATCGGCATTAATCGCTACCGCACGTTGGGTGGTATTTTGGCTCATGCCGGCAAAGGTTAACTGGCTGCCGTTATCCAGATTGATCTTAGTGTTCTCACCCAAGATCGCAGCCGATGGCGCAAAACGTAGCGTGGCTTGTTTCTGATTATTCAACACAATATTATCAGTGTTGTTGCTCAATGAGAGATCCAAACTGGCGCTGTTGTCGATTTGAAGTGCGGTATCCTTCGCCGTGATTTTAGTTTGCAGCACTGTTGGGTTGCTGTTTTTCCAGATAACACGGCCTTTTCCTGCCGTATTAATCGCGGCTGCACCATGCATACCACCTTCGATGGTCGTAGTAAAGCCGTCCGGCGTGGTGATATTAATTCGATTATTATCACCATTAAACTGTAAATTGGCTTTCAAGGAAGGATCATGGAAAGTCGGATCCAAGAATTTATCGCCTTTAATACTAGCGGCATCGGCATTGTGGCGCTTGCTATCTTGCACCGCTATGTCTAACTGATTGTTACCGGCAAAGGTGATGGTTTCGGCGATTACCGTTGCCGCACGTCCGATACCTAAACTTGCGCCATTATCTAATGTGATTGTTTTTGCTTGGAAACTATTCGGGCGCCATTCTCTACGATCCGCATCACCGATGGATGTTTGTATATCGTAACCGTTTCTGAGTATCGTGGTATAAATTAATCGATCTGCAGCAACATTCACCCGCCCCTGTTGAATATGCAAATTGCCTTCAATCCGGCTGTCGCCACGTAAATGCCAAAGTGCGGTCGGTTGTGACGGTTTGTATTGCAGATCCAGATTGCCGTTAAAGCTGCCTAAATAGTTACGTTCGCCATCAGTAGTAAAGGTAAAGGTTGATTTTTGTGTATGGTTTTCATTGCTAATATTGGCACCGCGATCGAGGTGATAAATATCATTAAAACTCAGTGAATGCCCATTTAAATCCAGTTTGCCGCCTCGCACGCCAAAATAGATTTGGTTATTATTTAATTGATTTGGGTTAATTAATTTAACCGTACCACGCCCGGTAGCCAACATCACTTTATCTGCGGCTGTGCCTTGATTCGCCAGTTCTAACGTGCCTTCACCCACCGCCAAGCTGCCTTGTCCGGCTTCGGTGCCTGCAATGCGTAATGTCCCTGCCCCTACTTTGCGCCAATCACTGCCTTTGGCAAGCGTTAGGTTGGAAGTGACGGTTTTCCCTTCTGCCACCGAAAAACCGCTGAGATCGAACTTTCCTTGCCCTTGAATAGTCGCATTGCTGTTAAAATACAGCGGAATAGTGCCAATATCGGTGTCGCCATTAATTTGCAACGTGACGCTGCCATCACCACTATTATTTAAATAAAGGTCTTTAACCCAAGGACGCGTTCCGCTAAGATATGAACCCATTACTCGCCGCTTATATAGCTCTAACGAAGCTTGTTTTTGCCCATCGGAAAAAAATTGAAAGTCCGCAATATTATTTTTTGTAGTATCAATTTGAATTGTTTGTCCGTCTGTAACATTGTGGGTTGCTGTTGTATTGTTTAAAACCTGAGCCAGATTGCCGGTCTGCATAATCCCAATTTTGCCGTAACCTTTAGCATTGTTGCCACCTTGCGAGTTGATGCCTAGCAATAACCAGTTTTGTGCGGTTTTATCCCACCAAAAAACCGGCGAACCGCTGTCACCGCCCATACTGGAGCTGTCAAGTGCGGTTTGACTCTCTGGGTCAAGCCAAAAAGAGACATTCTGTCCGGCAACCGAGCCAATATCTCTAACTTGCGTTAAGCTGCCGTGGATATAGCGGTAACTATCGGCGATCACATTGCCAGCCGCGCCCGAATACGCCCCTTGCAGCGGTTGAATAAAGATCCCGGCGCCATTACGTGCCAGCAAATCCTCCTTGGCAACATTACCGAAAGTAGCAACAGGATAGGGAATGGTATCAAACATCATTTTATCGGTGCGAATAACCGACGTATCAGTACCGATATCTTCGGTATTGCGGAAATAAGAGCCATTGATAGAATTGATATCCGGTTTATACCCGTATTCATTTCGTGCAATACTTTCCGCAGATAAGATAAATTTTAAATAGGTTTGTTCTTTTATATCTTTATCGGAAACATTACTGTTTTCAAACAACGGTAAATCGGTGCGATAAAACCGTTTGCCGTAGGTTTCGTTAGTGTATCTCTCTTTCATATGTGCGGCAGTCACAACCATATTATAGCTGAACGGTGTCGCAAAACCTTTATCCGAAACTGAATAGAAATCCGGCATTAATGGAATGCTATTTTTGCCGTCTCCTTCACGACTGCCGATATTCTGATTGCCGTCTTTTTTATAGACCGCAACATTCTGATTACCGGCTGCATATTTGCCGGCATTATTTCCAAATTGGATGTAATCACTATAATCAATATCATGCCGAATCACTCCAGCATAGCTTTTACTCAAATATAGTGGCGCAAGCAAAAACAATAATACCGGAGAGTAACCGCGTGCTTTACTGTAGAAGTTTAATTTGAATAATGTTGTCCAATGGTTGTTATGCATACCCCGTTCCTGTCGCGCAAAATTTATCGATATTTAAGTGAATCAGATCTCAAAAGGCTGAAATTTGACCATCACCTGGTTAATCTGAAGATTATAGCATCATTTTTCAATTTTTTACGGAGTTTTTACATCAATTAAAGTAATTATTCAATTAAAATACTGATAAAGAATAACTATTTCAGCAATAGATTTTATATAAAAAAACCTGAACCACACAGTTCAGGTTTTTAGCGAAAGAATATTTCAGTACTTAGGATCAACAGACCCTAATATGCTTTTACATCTTTCACATCGCGCATATCCGGCAATTGGTGGGCGATACCTTTGTGGCAATCGATACACGTGTTGCCGTCTTTGATCGCTTTTTCGTGCATTTTTGCCGCAACGGTTTTTTGTTGGCTGAAATCCATATTATCGAAGTTGTGGCAGTTGCGACACTCTTGTGAATCATTGGCTTTCATTCGCTCCCACTCACGCTCTGCCATATGCAAACGACGGGAATTAAATTTATCGATTGTGTCGGTATAGCCCATCACATGAGCATACACTTCACGACTGGCTTGCAGCTTGCGAATCATCTTCGGTACAAACTCATGCGGTACGTGGCAATCCGGACAAGTGGCTTTCACACCACTGCGGTTTTGGTAGTGTGCAGTATGTAAATATTCCGGATAGACATCATTGCTGTGGCAACTGATACAGAATTCCTCGGTATTGGTCTGCTCCATACCGTAATTGAACCCAACCCAAGAAACAATTCCTGCAATAAAAGCCACGACTAATAAGGTGCCGACCGCAATTTTGCTCGGTGAACGAAACCAGTGCCAAAAACGTTTAATAAGGTTCTTTAACATAATCAGCAATCTCCTTATTTTTCACCGTAGCCGGGCAAAGGTTTAAACTCGTTCGGTACAATCGGTGCAACATCAGATTGCGAAACGTGGCACTGAACACAAAAATAGCGACGTGGGGAGACTTCTCCGCTGACAACGCCATCACGACTGATAAAATGAGTCGGGCTAATGCGCGTTGCACCGGTAGTACGAGAAGCCTGCACGCTGTGGCAATCCAAGCATTGGTTGGTATTTTTGGTTACCTGATAATTTTTAGTACTGTGCGGCACCATCGGTGGTTGGTTGACATAATTCAACGGTGCCAACTCATTTTCTTTTGGCTGATTATGAAATGCCGGTGCAATACTTTCCGGCGAACTGGCAATATCTTTGCCAACCGGTTGTACATCCTGTGCCAAAATCGGCGTGCAGACGCCACCGAATAATAAACTGACCAATACTAATGCTTTTGTATTTTTAATCATCGCTCACTCCTCGCATGATCAAATCTTGTCGTAAACTGAAAAACGGATTCCGGACACACATCAACACAACGACCACAACTGATGCAATCACGGGATAAAACTAATAAACTTTCATCTTTGCTGCCAAACAAAGGGCTGCGCAACACTTGTGGCTCTGGGCAAACATTGAAACAGTCCATACAACGATCACAACGTTCACGTTCAATGACTTTCACCCGAATAATGCCTTTGGCGCCAATCACGCCGTAAGCGGCGCCAATCGGACAAAGGTGTCCGCACCAGCCATGCTCGACCAACAATAAATCAAATAAAAACAGCGCTAAAATCAACCAGAGGGTAGCGCCAAAGCCGTAAATCAAAGCTCGCCCCAATGCCGCAACCGGATTAATCCACTCCCATAACAGCATGCCGCTGACCGCACTTCCGATTAAAATCATGATCAGAATAGCGTAACGCAAAGTGCGGTCTAGCTTGGCGCTTTGACGAATATTCAATTTACGTCTTAGCCACGCTGCCACATCGGTCACTACATTCAGCGGGCAACACCATCCACAAAACACCTTGCTACCGAGTAATGCGTATACCGCGATCACGATCATTCCGCCTAAAAGTGCGGTAAACAACGGAAGATGTCCTGCCGCCAGACTTTGCGCCAACATCAGTGGATCAGAAAGCGGGATAGTGTCCAGTAACATGCTGCTACTGTAGTTGCCACGTAGAATCCACACATTCCATAATGGCCCACTGAGAAACATTGCCAAAATACTCAGTTGGCTCAGCCGTCGCCAAAACAGAAAACGGTTGGCATGCCACCAGCCCAATTTTTGTCTGGCTTCACGCCCTGCCTGATTAATCGGATTTGCCATTATCGATTCTCCACCGGCAAGGTTTCCGGTAAGCGAGTCGGTAACTTAATCATCTCATCAGGCAATAAAGAATGCCCGGCTTTTTCTTTTTCTTCCCAACCCAAGCGGTAATGCTGCCCCAACATGCCTTTTGCCAACGCCATCGGCAATACCTTAATCGCTGCTTCTTCCAACACGCAAGCTTGTTCACATTTACCACAGCCGGTGCAAGCATCCGAATGGACCGTCGGTATAAATTTGGCATGACGGTCACTGCGATTGTTGTGCTGCATCTCCAGCGTGATCGCTTTATCGATTAACGGACAAACCCGATAACACACATCACAGCGCAAGCCTTGCCAATTCAGACAGGTTTCTTGATCCAGCAGTACCGAAAGTCCCATACGGGAATCATCGATATTATCTTGGGTCGAGTCTAATGCCCCACTCGGACAAGCTTTAGCACAGGGAATATCCTCACACATTTCACACGGTTTATCGCGTGCGATAAAATAAGGCGTTCCGGCTTCCAACGGTGATAACAATGACGCCAAATGCAGCATGTCATAAGGACAAGCTTGCACACACTGTCCACAACGAATACACGCTGCGGCAAAATCTTTATCATTCGCTAGCGCAAAAGGCGGACGTAACGCCACGCCTTCTCTTGCTAGACTTTGTTGCTGCTGCAAGCCAAGCAGCAATCCAATTCCGGCCAAGCCACCTGCGGTGCGAGTTGCGTCTTTCAAAAAACGACGACGGTTCGGATTAACCGTTGGCTTATTCATCAATTTGCCTAAACTTAAGCTTTAACCACTTTAACCGCGCATTTTTTAAAGTCGGTCTCTTTTGAAATCGGATCGGTTGCATCCAACGTTAATACGTTTGCCAACTGACCGGCATCAAAGAAAGTGGTATACACCAAACCTTGCGGCACTTTATTACGCCCACGGGTATCCAAATACGTTTCCATTTCGCCACGGCGAGAAATCACTTTGACTTTGTCGCCATGACGCATGCCTCGTTGTTTGGCATCCAATGCATGCATATACAGCAAGTTATTCGGGAAAGAGCGGTGCAGCTCAGGCACACGACGGGTCATGGTGCCAGTATGCCAATGCTCCAACACACGACCGGTGGATAACCACAAATCGTACTCTTGATCCGGCGCTTCTGCAGGTGGCTCATATGGCACAGCAAGAATAATCGCACGTCCGTCCGGCTGTCCGTAGAAGTTCACGCCTTCTCCGGCTTTGACATACGGGTCATAACCCTCGCGGTAACGCCACAAGGTCTCTTTGTTCTCCACTACCGGCCAGCGCAAACCACGCGCTTTGTGGTACACATCAAAATCAGCCAAATCATGGCCATGACCTCGACCAAATTCAGCATATTCTTCGAATAAACCTTTTTGAATGTAGTAGCCAAAATGGCGCGATTCATCATTCAACACGCTGTCATCCCAATCACTGATTGGGAATTTATTTATTTGTCCATTGGCAAATAAAATATCGTACAGTGTTTTGCCACGATATTCCGGCATTTGCGCCAACAGCTCTTCTTCCCAAACTTCTTCCACTTTGAAATATTTGGCAAATTCGACCAACTGCCATAAATCAGAACGAGAATCTCCGGTTTTCGGCACGAGTTGATGCCAAAATTGAGTGCGGCGCTCGGCATTACCGTAAGCCCCTTCTTTTTCCACCCACATTGAAGTTGGCAGAATCAAATCGGCAGACAACGCACTGGCTGTCGGATAAGGATCGGAAACAATGATAAAGTTTTCCGGATGGCGCCAGCCCGGCAAACGGTCTTCATTGATATTCGGCCCAGCCTGCATATTGTTGTTACACATCACCCACAGCACATTCATTTTTCTGTCTTTTAATGCACGGTCTTGAGCAATGGCATGGTAGCCGACTTTATCTGAAATAGTACCTTTCGGCAGTTTCCACGCTTTTTCACAAATCTCACGGTGTTTCTCATTCGTCACCACCATGTCGGCTGGCAAGCGGTGGGCAAAGGTTCCCACTTCACGCGCAGTACCACAAGCTGATGGCTGTCCGGTCAATGAGAACGGTCCGCAGCCCGGTAGTGAAATTTTGCCGGTCAACAAGTGAACGTTATACATCAAATGGTTAACCCAGACACCACGAGTATGTTGGTTAAAGCCCATGGTCCAGTAAGAAACAATTTTCTTGTTCGGATCCGCATACAGTTTTGCCAAGGCTTCCAGTTGATCTTTCGGTACGCCACTGATTTGATGTGCTTTGTCCAGCGTATATTCGGCAACCACCGCTTTCAGCTCTTCAAAGGTACTGTCGTGCATTTTACCGCTACCGGCATTTTGTGCTTTTTGTTCTAACGGATGTTCAGGGCGTAAGCCGTAACCGATATCGGTGTCGCCTTTTTTGAATTTGGTATGTTTGTTGACGAAATCCCAATTGATCGCATCATTTTGGATCAAATAATTGATGATATAGTTCAGAATTGCCAAGTCGCTTTGTGGAGTAAACACAATACCGTAGTCTGCCAGTTCAAAAGAGCGGTGTTCGAAAGTCGATAACACAAAGACTTGGCTATCTTTTTTCGACAAGCGGCGA
Organism: Testudinibacter crocodili; assembly: GCA_006228005.1. GTDB lineage: Bacteria > Pseudomonadota > Gammaproteobacteria > Enterobacterales > Pasteurellaceae > Chelonobacter. The sequence continues at coordinate 13,167 of VDHG01000083.1, read as the reverse complement.
TCGGTAATCCGTGACCACAAAATCGGGTGCATTTCCGCCATGTTTGAACCCCACAGCACGAAAGCATCGGCTTGTTCGATATCGTCATAGCAGCCCATCGGTTCATCAATACCAAAGGTACGCAAAAACGCCACCGCAGCAGAAGCCATACAGTGACGCGCATTCGGGTCAACATTGTTGGAACGTAATCCGGCTTTGTATAATTTGTTCAGGGCATAACCTTCCCAAATCGTCGATTGTCCGGAAGTGAAACAACCTACGGCATTGCGTCCATTCTTGGCAATCGCTGCTTTGAACTTATCCGCCATGGTATTAAAAGCAACATCCCAACTGACCGGGGTAAACTCACCGTGTTTGTCATATTGGCCATTGCTCATCCGCAACATCGGCTGAGTCAGACGGTCTTTACCGTACATAATTTTCGGCAGGAAATAGCCCTTGATACAGTTCAAGCCACGATTCACTTCGGAATCCGGATCCCCTTGTGATGCGACCACACGTCCGTTTTGTGTACCGACCAACACGCTACAGCCAGTACCACAAAAACGGCAAACCGCTTTATCCCATTTTATGGCGTTATCCGCAGCAGCGACATTCACCACCGGAATACTTAAACCGACAGCCATAGTTGCTGCTGTTGCAGCATTGGCTTTCATAAATTCACGACGACTTAGATTCATCTGTTCCTCCGTCTGTTCCCACATCCGATTGATTAATTCTGATCTTGTTGGTGATACACCAAAGAGACAGCCAACACGCCATGAATATTGCGCGCCGCCTCCATACGTTCTAATAAAGCGCCCTGACTGTGTGACTCCATCACCACCGCCAGCTTGCCACTATTTTCATCAACTGCGTTGATCTCGGTATAATCCATTTGTTGCAAAGCGGTTTTGACCGAGAAAACATCCTGTGGTCGACATTGCACCACCACACCACAAACATGCCATTCGGCACTGTTTTCTCTGTTTGAATCACTCATCTCAATTTCCCAAAACCTGTCTTAAATACCACTGACTTCACCGCAAAATAGGCTGTAAAAATACAAAGTGCGGTCAATCACAACTTTGAAAGTAAAATTATCCATGCTTTCCGTCTAGATTTAATGACTATAAAGAGGTATTTTTCCGCTTACCTTTGAGACTTTTGATTTATATCAAGTCATATGCGATAAACTTATGGTTATATAATTTTCTATATTACGATTAAATGTGATCATGCACTTGCTTTTTCACCTGCTCACCAGTAGATTGGTACTATTATCCCTTTAATTTGAAATTTTATGTCTTTCTTTCAGTTTAATGCTGCCGCAGCAATGTTGATTTTCCTGATTATTCTCGGCTACTTCAGCCATAATAATTCTATTATTATTTCTGCTGCTGTATTGCTACTGATGCAGCAAACTCCGTTAGAACAACATATACCATGGCTAGAAAAATATGGACTACACATCGGCATTACGGTATTGACCATCGGCGTGCTCAGCCCGCTGGTTTCAGGCAAAATCAAATTGGACGGCATCGGTAGTTTGTTATTCAATTGGAAAATGATACTTGCCATCGTTGTTGGTATTTTTGTTGCTTGGCTCGGTGGGCGGGGTGTCACGTTAATGAGTGCTCACCCATCGATTATCACAGGACTATTGATCGGCACCATCGCCGGTGTAGCTTTTTTCAAAGGTGTACCGGTCGGACCATTAATTGCTGCCGGTATGCTGTCACTAATTTTAAGTCGTTTCAATTGAAGCGTTTTATTTAGGATAAAAAGCAATTAAATCACTTTTTATTTCTTGAATTGCAACACCAAACTGACTAAAATGAACGTTCATTCATTTAACCGTTTTGAGGTCGGTTCAACCCATGCAATATTCTGAAACGCAAACTGCCCAGCAAATCCTTGTTGCAACAGAAAAATTGATGGCAGAAGACGGTTTACACACCCTGTCAATGCAAAAAATCGCCAAAGCTGCCGGAATTTCTGTCGGCACTATTTATATCTATTTTACCAATAAAGAAGAGTTGTTAAGCAATTTGGCAAAATATCTCTTTGCGCGAATTGATGCCCAGTTAATTAAAAAGCACAATCCTGACGCATCGCTGTTTGAGCAATATCGTCAAATGTGGTGGAACTTTTGGGAATTTTTCGAGCAAAATCCACATGTTTTAAAGAATTTCTACCAATATGACAGTCTTCCTGGTTTTGGTGAACTCGTTAAAAGCTGCCACCAACGACGAGATATCTGGAATACATTTATTAAACAAGGGCAGAAACAACGGGTTTTATCTAATTTACCTCATGATATTTTATTTGCGCTAAGCTTAGGAAGTGCCATCAAACTGGCTTTTAGGCAAGCACAGTATGATGAATCTTATGCTGTTGAAATACTTGAAGATGTGATCCGCAGAACTTGGCAAAGTATTTGCTATTAACCACAAAACCAATCCTATTTTTATTCTTACGGAGTTTTTTTATGTCAGATATTCAAACTAACAAGCCTAAGAGATCGCGCTCTTTCGTGATGAAATTGGTGCTTCTCATTGTTATTCTGGCTTTTGCCGCCGTTATTGGCTTACAGATGATGAAATCACGCGGCATGGCTGCCTATTTTGCCAATATGCCGGAAGCAATCAACCCAGTCACCGTGACCACCGTACAGACTCAACAATGGACACCGGCTATCGAAGCCACCGGTATTATCCGTCCAAATCAGGGGGCGATGCTTAGCTCACAAATGTCAGGCACGGTGAAATCGATTTTTGTTCAGGCGGGGCAACACGTTAAAAAAGGGGATTTGCTGATCGAACTGGATTCCGATGTGGAAAAAGCCAATTTAGCTGCCTATCAAGCCCAATTAACCTCAGTACAGGCGAACTACCAACGTTATCAAACCCTGTTTCGCAGTAAAAGCGTGTCAAAAAGTGAATTGGACAATGCCGAATCCAGCTATCGGGCATTGGTTGCCAATATTGAAGCAGCCAAAGCCACCATTGCTCGTCGCCAAATTTATGCGCCGTTTGATGGCGTCACCGGGATCATCCAAGTTAATGTTGGACAATATGTCACCATCGGGCAGGCAATGGTGCGGGTAGAAGACATCAGTACCACTAAAATTGATTTTTCTTTAGGACAAAATAGCTTAGAAAATCTGTTTATCGGGCAAAAAGTCACCGCAGTTGTCGATGCCTTTGCCGGTGAAACGTTCTCTGCCAAAATTTCGGCGATCGAGCCGGCGGTTACCTCGACCAGTGGCTTGATCGATTTGCAAGCTACCGTTGAAGACAGTCGTGACAAATTGCTATCAGGTATGTTTGCCCGTGTGCGGGTTGCATTGACCACCGAATACGATCAAATCGTATTGCCGCAAGTGGCAATTGCCTACAATATGTATGGTGAAAGTGTGTATCGCTTGACCGCACTTTCCGATGCGGACAAAGAAAAATATGCCGATAACAAAGAGCTGGACAAGATGTATCGTGCTAATTTGGTGACGGTCAACACCTTGGAACGCAGTGGCATTTACTCTCACTTGAAGAGCGGTTCATTACAGTTCGGCGATATCATCGTGACCGGCGGACAACAGCGTTTGAGTAACGGCAGTCTGGTTGTGGTTTCAGACCAAGCCGGTGTTGGTAGTGAGCAGCCTGCCGCAACACCGAAGTTGTAAGCAAAAATCAGACAAAAAGATAGGAAAATATATGCGTTTTACTGATATTTTTATTCGCCGTCCGGTCTTGGCCGCCGCGATCAGTATTTTAATCGTCATTTTAGGCTTGCAGGCGGTTTCTAAACTGAGCGTGCGTGAATACCCGAAAATGACGACCACCGTGATCAACGTCAGCACTGTCTATGCCGGTGCCGATGCCAACCTGATTCAGGCGTTCGTGACCTCACAGTTGGAAGAGGCCATTGCGCAAGCGGACAATATTGATTATATGTCATCCAGCAGCCGCCAAAGCGTATCAACTATTACCGTCAAAATGAAATTGAATACCGACCCGAATGCAGCATTGGCGGATATTCTTGCTAAAGTCAATTCGGTGCGCTCTGCCTTGCCAAGTGATATTGATGATCCGACCATTACCTCTTCAACGGGTGGCTCGGGTATGATGTATGTCAGTTTTACTTCAGAGCAGCTTGACCCAAGCCAAGTGACCGACTACATCCAACGGGTGGTCAAACCGCAGTTTTTCACCATTCCCGGCGTGGCTAAAGTCGATATTTTCGGCGGCACGCCGTATGCCATGCGAATTTGGTTGGATCCACAAAAAATGGCGGCCTTAGGGCTTTCTGCCCCTAGAGTGATGACCGCACTTTCCAGCAACAATGTACAGACCGCTGCAGGCAGCACCAACGGCTGGTACACCGTCATTAAAAATAAAGTCAATACCACCACCACCGATGTTGAGCAACTTAAAAATCTGGTCATTAGCGCTGACAACGACAAGTTAGTGCATCTCAGTGATATTGCCACCGTTGAATTGGATCAGGAAAGCGACAATGCTCGTGCCGTTGCCAATGGCGAAAATGCAGTGGTATTGTCAATTGAACCGGCGTCCAGTGCTAACCCGCTGACCGTGATCGACAATATTTATCCGTTATTGGACACTATCCAGAAAAACTTACCGCCAAGCATTCAGGCAAAAGTGTTATATGATCGCACGATTGCTATCAACAGCTCGATTGAAGAAGTAGTCAAAACCATTTTGGAAGCCACCCTGATCGTGTTGGTGGTGATCACCATGTTCCTCGGTTCTTTCCGTGCCATGATTGTGCCGGTGGTGACGATTCCGATCTCACTGATCGGCGTCATCATGTTGTTGCAAGCCTTTGATTTCTCGATTAACTTGATGACGCTGCTGGCGATGATTCTGGCAATTGGTTTGGTGGTGGATGATGCAATCGTGGTGCTGGAAAATATTGATAGACATATCAAACTTGGAGAAACGCCATTTCGTGCGGCTATCATTGGTACCCGAGAAATCGCTGTTCCCGTCATTTCGATGACCATCGCCCTGTGTGCGGTTTACTCACCAATGGCGCTGATGGGTGGAATCACCGGTACATTGTTCAAAGAGTTTGCCTTGACATTGGCGGGGGCAGTTTTGATCTCCGGCGTGATTGCCCTGACTTTATCACCGATGATGTGTGCCAACCTATTGAAAGCCAGCGCTACGCCAAGCAAATTGGAACGCTGTGTCGAAGGATTTTTACACAAATTAACCGAAGGCTACCGCACTTTGTTAGCACTGACCATGGCAAACCGATTCTGGGTATTAGGTTTTGCTGCGGTTATTTTCACCACGTTGCCGGTGTTGTTTAGTTCACTTTCTAGTGAACTGGTGCCAAATGAGGATAAAGGCGCCTTATTGGCGATTGGAACTACTTCCGCCAATAAAAATATAGATTATGTACAAGATTCGATGAAAGCTTATGAAACCTTGTTGAAAGAGACCCCTGAAATTCAATTTTCACAAATTATTTCCGGGGTACCCGCCTCAAACAATGCACTGGCCATTGCAACACTAGCGGATTGGTCTGAGCGCAGCCGTAGTCAGGCAGAGATCATGGCAGATCTGAACAACAAAGCCAAACATATCCCGGAAATTTCGGTTTCCGGCTTTCCGTTCCCAGAAATTGATACTGGCGAGCAAGGGATGCCGGTGTCGTTTGTAATCACTACCCCGAATGGCTACTCCGATTTAGTGCTGATCGCTCAATCCGTCTGGCAGGCGGCACAACAGTCTGGGCAATTTATCTTCTCTAATCTGGACTTGAGCTTCGACACCGCCGAAATGCACATGGATATCGATATGGACAAAGCCAACTCCTATGGTATTACCATGAGCCAAATCAGCAGCACCTTAGGTAGTTTCCTCTCCGGCGCTACTGTTACTCGAGTAGATATTGAAGGGCGTGCTTATAAAATTATTTCAGAAGTGGAACGCAAGAAACGCCTGAATCCGGAATCAATGAACAGCTACTCCCTGATTGCCGCTGATGGACGTTCGGTACCGCTCAGCAGCTTAATTAAACTGGAACTAAAAACCCAACCGCTGTCACTGCCACGCTTTAACCAGCTAAATTCTGCGGTGATCAGTGGCGTACCAAGCGGATCGATCGGAGATGCAGTTCAATGGTTCCAAACCAGTGGTGCTGAGCTATTGCCACAAGGTTACACCTATGATTTCCGTGGCGAATCACGGCAATATGTACAAGAAGGCAATACGCTGGCAACCACTTTTGGTTTGGCGGTAATCATTATCTTCTTGGTGTTGGCGATCCAGTTTGAGTCGATTCGTGATCCATTGGTGATCATGGTTTCGGTGCCACTGGCGATCAGTGGTGCGCTATTAATGCTTAATCTGCTGAATTTCTTAGGACTTGCTGGTACGACTTTGAATATCTACTCGGAAGTTGGGCTGATCACCTTGGTCGGACTGATCACCAAGCACGGTATTTTAATGTGTGAAGTTGCCAAAGAAGAGCAGTTGCTGCACGGTAAAAACCGTATCGAGGCAATTTCAGAAGCGGCTCGTATTCGTTTGCGCCCGATTTTGATGACCACCGCCGCGATGATCGCCGGGCTGATTCCACTGCTGTACGCCTCCGGCGCCGGTGCCATTTCCCGCTTCAGTATTGGTGTCGTCATCATCTCCGGTTTGGCCATCGGCACATTGTTCACATTATTTGTGTTGCCGGTGATCTACAGCTTTATCGCCAGCCAACATAAACCTCTGCCGGAGTTTGATGAAAACCAACCGGCGATCGAAGATCACGGACAATTGGATCAAGCGCATTAAGTTGACCGCACTTTGTATATCATCAAAAGGGATTGCCTGTCTGGGTCGTCCCTTTTTCTTTACTAGAACAACATAAACTGCTACAAATACTTTCTTATTCTTCAATATTAAGGTCTTTCAAAATGTCAGAAAAATTAGTCATAAAGCGTGATTGGCTGCAAAAAATCGAATATATCGGCAATAAATTGCCGGATATTACCATGTTGTTTGTATATGCCCTGATTATTTGCTGGCTGCTTTCGTGGGGGCTGTCTTACTTCAGCTTTGACTACATCAATCCAATTACGCAGCAGCCATTGGTGATTGTCAATTTATTTCAACCGTCTGAAATTTTAGCATTTTTGACCTCGCTGACTAAAAACTTCGTCAACTTTCCGCCATTAGGTATTACCATTGTCGCAACCATCGGTATCGGGATTGCCGAAGCCAGCGGCTTTATCAACGTTGGCTTGAGCCGCGCCTTAAATATCATTCCGAAAAATATCGTAACCCCGGCGGTGATTACAGTTGCGGTTTTTGCACACATCGCATCTGATTCTGCCTATGTGATTTTAATGCCGGTCGCCGCACTGATTTTCTATTCAGTCGGTAAACATCCGTTATCCGGCATTGCCGCGTCATTTGCCGGTTTGGCTGGCGGCTTCTCAGCCAGTTTCACGCCATCTATTATCGATCCGATTATGCAAAGTTTTACGCAAAATGCGGCACGTATTATTGATCCAAGCTATGAGGTCAATATTTTAGCAAACTACTTTTTGAGTTTCGGCAGCACGTTTTTTGTGATTGGTGTCTGTTGGTATATTACTGACAAAATCATCGACCCACGTTTAAAAAGAACCATGCCGCTTTCCAACGAGCTGGATTCGGCACACATTGAAATCCAGCAGCCTTCTGCGCTGGATTTAAAAGCCTTTCGTTGGGCAAGTGCGGTTTTCATTTTGATTGCCATCGGGCTGTTTGCCACCGCAGCACCGCAAAATTCATTATTACGCTCACCGGAAGGCTCGCTGACCAGCCCAACAGCCCCGATTATGCAGATCATCGTACCGCTATTGCTGTTATTTTTTGCCGTACCGTCACTGATCCACGGCGTGATCGCCAAAACCTTCAGCGACACACGAACGGTCACTAAATCAATGGAAAAGATCACCTATACCTTAGTGCCTTTCATTGTATTTTCATTCTTTTGCGCCCAATTTCTGTACTCATTTAACCGCTCCGGCATTGGCACGCTAATCGCCTTATCGGGCGCTGAGTTCTTGAAATCACTGCAAATGCCGTCCGGTATTACGATTTTCGGCGTATTAATCCTGACCGCACTTTTAAATATTATTATCACCTCCGCCACTTCAAAATGGGCAATTTTATCCTCTATTTTGGTGCCGATGCTAATGTCGGTGAATATTTCGCCGGAATTAACCCAAGCTGCGTTTCGCATCAGCGACTCGGTGGTCAACGTATCCACTCCAATGTTTGCCTTTTATCCACTCTTGATTTCATACTGCCAACGGTACTGCAAAAACACTGGCGTCGGCACATTGTGTTCGATGATGATTCCTTATACTATCGGCTTATTTATCGTCTTGACGCTCGTATTGTATGTTTACTGGTGGCTTGGGATTCCGCTCGGTTTTGACAGTGGATACACTTACCCGAAAGCATAACTGCACATAAGGAGAACATAATGCAACAACAGCTAATTGAACGCTTTTTTCGTTATCTGGCAATCAGCAGCCAAAGTAATGCCGCAGCTTCAATCGTGCCCAGCTCAGATGGGCAATGGAAAATGGCGGAATTATTGTCGGAAGAATTAAAACAGCTGGGCTTAAGCCAGATTCATATTGATCAATATGCCAATGTAACCGCACTTTTGCCGGGCAGCGTGCCGAATGCTACGCCAATTGGATTCGTGGCACACATGGATACCGTCGATGTTGCACTGTCGGCACAAATTTCACCACAAATTAAACGCTTTGACGGCACTGATCTTGTATTAAATTCGGCACAAAATATTGAGTTGAACGTCGCCGAACACCCTGAAATTCTTGCGTATCAAGGGCAAGAAATCATTTTCAGCGATGGTACCAGCGTGTTGGGTGCCGACAACAAAGCGGCGATTGCAAATATCATGACCGCACTTTCGATCATTCAACAACAAAAAATCCCGACCGGCGATATTTATATTGCGTTTGTGCCTGACGAAGAGATTGGCTTGCGCGGCGCAAAACGACTGGATCTAACCCGCTTCAAACCGGATTTTGCTTATACTATCGACTGTTGTGAATTGGGCGAAGTGGTGTACGAGAACTTTAATGCCGCTGCTGCCGACATTACCATCTACGGCGTCAGCGCCCACCCAATGTCGGCAAAAGGCGTGATGGTCAACCCAATTTTAGTCGCCCATGATTTGATCAGCCGTTTCGATCGCAACCAAACACCGGAGTGCACCGAGCAAAAAGAGGGCTATTGGTGGTTTAACCGTGTTGACGCCAACCAAAGCCAAGCTAAGCTGCAAATTGCAATTCGCGATTTTGATAAAACTGCTTTTGAACAGCGTAAAGATTTTATTTTACAATCGGTTACACAACTACAACAGCAATATCCACAAATCAGAATCGAGTGTCACATTGAGGATATTTACGGCAATATCGCCAACACCTTAACCGATGATCGTCGCTCAATCGATTTACTGTTCAGCGCCATGCAACAGCTCGACATCACTGCAAAAGTCACCCCAATGCGTGGCGGCACCGACGGTGCAGCACTTTCGGTAAAAGGCATTACCACTCCGAACTATTTCACCGGCGCACATAACTTTCACTCTAAATTTGAATTTTTACCAATCCCGTCATTTATCAAATCCTGCGAATTGACCTTGCAACTGATCAAACAGGCGGCGAAATCATAAAAGTACGCTTGAGAAAATATGCGGTTGAGAAAATTTCACAAAAAAAGCGGTTAAGTGATAAACTAGCCCTCAATTTGAATGGTCTTTAATAGACTTCACTTCATCACTGAATTGATTAAGTATTAGTGAGAAAACGGGAATGACGGATAATAAGAAAAAGAGCGGTTTTTGGTCTTGGTTAGGTTTGGGCAGCAAAGAGCAACAGCAGACAGAGCAGCAGACAGAGCAGCAAGCCGACGAAAAAGTGCGGTTGGCGCAGCAGCAAGCAGAACAAGAAGCCGCTAGACAAGCCGAAGCATTAGCACAGCAACAGGCTGAACAAGAAGCTGCCGAAAAAGTGCGGTTGGCGCAGCAGCAAGCGGCACAGGAAGCCGCTAGACAAGCCGAAGCATTAGCACAGCAACAGGCTGAACAAGAAGCTGCCGAAAAAGTGCGGTTGGCGCAGCAGCAAGCGGCACAGGAAGCCGCTAGACAAGCCGAAGCATTAGCACAGCAACAGGCTGAACAAGAAGCTGCCGAAAAAGTGCGGTTGGCGCAGCAGCAAGCACAACCTAAAGAACAAGAAAAACCGAGCGAAGGCGGCTTTTTCAGCCGTTTGCTGAAAGGCTTGGTAAAAACTAAACAAAACCTAGGTTCCGGATTTCGTAATCTATTCATTGGCAAAAAAATCGATGATGAGTTGTTTGAAGAGCTGGAAGAGCAGCTGTTGATCGCCGATATCGGTATGCCGACCACCACCAAAATTATCAACAATCTGACCCAGCATGCCTCGAAAAAAGAGTTACGTGATGCCGAACAGTTGTATCAAAAATTGAAAGACGAGATGGCAGAGATTTTGCAACCAGTGGCGCAGCCGTTGGTGCTGGCGGATAAAAAACCATTTGTGATTTTAATGGTCGGGGTCAATGGCGTCGGCAAAACCACCACCATCGGCAAATTAGCACGCCAGTTCCAATCGCAAGGCAAATCGGTGATGTTGGCGGCAGGCGACACCTTCCGTGCGGCGGCAGTTGAGCAATTGCAAGTTTGGGGCGAACGCAACCATATTCCGGTGGTGGCGCAAAGCAGTGGTTCCGATTCGGCTTCGGTGCTGTATGATGCACTGGAATCGGCACAAGCCAAAAATATCGATATTTTATTGGCGGATACTGCCGGGCGCTTACAAAATAAAAATAACTTAATGGACGAATTGAAAAAAATTGTGCGGGTAATGCAAAAAATCGACCCACAGGCGCCGCATGAGATTATGTTGACACTGGATGCTGGCACTGGGCAGAATGCCATCAGCCAAGCCAAACTGTTTAACGAAGCGGTCGGCTTGACTGGAATTACGCTCACCAAGCTCGACGGCACCGCAAAAGGTGGTGTGATTTTTGCCATTGCCGATCAATTTAAAGTGCCGATTCGCTATATCGGTGTCGGGGAAAAGATCGATGATCTGCGTCCGTTTGAGGCAAAAGAGTTTATTGAAGCGTTATTTAGTCAGGAAAGCGAGCAATAAGTCAGCGCTTCCTAACAACAAGAGAGAGAATATGATTCGTTTTGTGAATGTCAGCAAAGCCTATCTGGGCGGCAAGCAAGCCTTGCAAGGGTTGAGTTTCCACCTGCCGCTCGGCAGTATGAGTTATCTGACCGGCCATTCCGGTGCTGGCAAGAGCACCTTATTGAAATTGATTATGGGGATTGAACGAGCCAATGGCGGCAGTGTGTTTTTCAACGGTCACGATATTACCCGCATCAACTCGGAGCAAATTCCTTTTTTACGACGCCAAATCGGCATGGTACACCAAGACTACCGCTTACTGGCAGACCGCTCAGTATTGGAAAATGTCTCTCTGCCGCTGATTATCAGCGGTATGCACCCGAACGAAATTAAACGCAGAGCCTCGGCAGCATTAGACAAAGTCGGTTTGCTACACCGTGCCAACCATTTGCCGGCACACCTTTCCGGCGGCGAACAACAACGAGTGGATATCGCCCGCGCCGTGGTCAATCGACCACAATTGCTGTTGGCAGACGAACCGACCGGTAATCTGGACAAAGCCCTGTCGCAGGAAATTTTTCGCCTGTTTGAGGAGTTTAACCGCATCGGTGTTACTGTATTAATTGCTACTCACGACCACAACATCATTCAACAAAAACCAAAACCGACCTTAGTCTTGGAACAGGGTCATTTGCGGGCATTTCAGTAGGAGCGGTAAAAAATATGAATTCTCGTCGCTTGCAAGCGCCGTTTTGGCTAAATATTCAGTATGTGATGAAATCGGTGCTGACCGATCTTTGGAACAAAAAAATCGGCACCATTTTAACCGTATTGGTCATTGCGGTTTCGCTGACCATTCCAACCATCAGCTACTTGTTGTGGAAAAATACCAAACAAGCCGCCACCGAATTTTATCCTGAATCGCAAATCACGGTTTATCTGCATAAAACCTTAAGTGAAGCCGATGCCAATCTAGTAGTAGAAAAATTGCGCCAACAAGAGGGGGTTGCTGCATTAAGTTATGTTTCGCGCCAACAAAGTTTGGAGGATTTTCGCGCTTGGTCAGGATTTGGTAGTGAGCTGGAATTGCTGGATGACAACCCGCTGCCGGCAGTGGTGATGATCACGCCACAAGAGGAGTTTCAACAATCTGCGAAATTAGCCGATCTGCGCGTTGCGCTCAACAAAGTTAAAGGTGTAGATGAAGTGCGGTTGGATAGTGATTGGCTGGAAAAACTGGCGGCAATCACTTGGCTGGCAGGACGAATTGCGGTGGTTTGCACCCTGCTAATGTTATTGGCGGTGGTGTTGGTGATCGGCAACAGCATTCGCTCAGATGTTTACAGCAGCCGCGCCAATATTGAAGTGATGAAACTGCTTGGCGCTACCGAACATTTTATCCTACGCCCGTTTTTATACACCGGCTTAATCTATGGCATTGTCGGCGGCATTTTGGCAGCATTGCTAAGTGCAGTTACGATTGCCTATTTTTCCACCGCAATTGAATATGTCGCCAATATTTTTGCCGTCAAATATGAATTAAACGGCATCAACCTGATTGAAGCTATTTTTATCATTATGCTAGCCGCTTTCACCGGCTGGTGCGGCGCTTGGATTGCGGCGAAAAAGCATATTAACCGTTTGGATGAGGGGTAATAATGATCTGCCCCCTCTTTATCTTATTCAAATCGCACTTTAGCTTGTAACTAAAGCTTGTAACTAAAAAATTATGTCACCACAAACTTTCCAACAAGTCGTTGCATTGCTTAATCAACACCAAGCCCGTTACCGCATGGTTGCACACCTCTCCGCCGGAAAATTGCAAGCAGTGACAAAGTTCGCGGCACTAAACTTGGACAGGGCGCTAAAGCCTTGGTATCCACCCTGGAGGGTAACGGAATGAAACAAACCGTACTGGCGATCCTACCGGCTAATCGACAAGTGGATTTGGTAAAAATTGGCATAGTAGACAAAAA
>VDHG01000082.1 GCA_006228005.1 Testudinibacter crocodili | reverse complement strand
GAAGAAGCTCGCAAAGCTGAAGAAGCTCGTAAAGCTGAAGAAGCTCGTAAAGCTGAAGAAGCCCGTTTAGCTGAGGAAGCCCGTTTAGCTGAAGAAGCTCGTAAAGCTGAAGAAGCTCGCTTAGCTGAATTAGCACGTACTGAACCAAACACCTATGTTTATACCGCAGCATCTTTAAATAATAGCGATATTTTAGAGCCTATCAAAAAAGACAGTTGGACAAACGAAGATGGTTTAGCCAAATTAGTAGCTGCTGATGGCTCCGGCAAAGGAGAATCTACTCAATCTGTAAGCAGTAGCTCCGTGACTAATGGTAAAGTGCTAAACATCCAAGCTGCTTATGATACTTACAGCAATAACTTAAATGACTCTGGTATTGCCGGTGTTTCAGCTCGTGGTACAGTCAATGGACGTAACGCTAACGATGCAATGGTGATTTATTCAGGACGATCTACTAATGCCAATGAATTAGAAACACTTAAAGGTTCTGCCAAATATCAAGGGGTGAGTTATCTAACTAATAGCGAATTTATTTCAGAAGGTACGGTAACACTTAATGCGAACTTTGATAAAAAAACGATTTCTGGTGATATAACTCAAATGCACTTCGAAAATATTTGGCGAGAAACTGAACTCTCCGAAACAGCCATCACAGCTAAAAATGGTGAGATCACCTTTGCTGGTAATGCCAAAACCACCGATAAAGGTATGATTAATATACCACTTTCAGGCACTTATGAAGGGAAATTTATGGGACGTGGCGCGGCTGAAGTTGCTGGTTCAGCAACGTTAACCAATGAATGGGGAAGTGAAACCAAAGCGGTATTTAACGCTGCTAAATAATCATTTTGGTTGTATGAAAAATTATCAATTAATCTAGGCGCTCCTGCGCCTTAGACTGCTGACAAAAGT
>VDHG01000081.1 GCA_006228005.1 Testudinibacter crocodili | reverse complement strand
GAAACCCGATAGCGACTTTTAGATAAATGAGAAAAGACAAAGTATAATTACCGTGAAGCGAAAAACGATAGTAATAAAAAAACCAAAGTGTCGTTCAATCACCCACAAAAATACCCAATCAACTTCGCCAATAAATCCCGGGTCGGTTGCACATATTTCGTTTCCAGAAACTCATCCGGCTGGTGCGCCTGTTCGATCGAGCCAGGCCCTAAAATCAAGGTTGGACACAACTGTTGGATAAACGGCGCTTCGGTGCAGTAGTTGACGGTTTGTGCAGTTTCGCCCAGCAGTTTTTCTACCACCTGCACCACTTGCGCCGAATGCGGGCACTCATAACCGGGAATCGGTTCATAAAGTGCGGTCAGGGTCACACGATCGCCCCAACGTTCGATCAACGGTTGCAACGCTTGCTGCATCATCTCGTTTAAATCTTTCAATTCCAAATTCGGCAACGGGCGAATATCGAATTGCAACTCGCAGCAGGCGCAAATCCGATTGAGCGCATCGCCGCCGTGAATATTGCCCAAGTTCATGGTCGGATAGGGAATCACAAAGCCGTCGTGGCGGTATTTTTCACGCAGCGTATCACGTAGTCCAATCAGATGGGTGGTGGCTTGATGCATAATTTCAATCGCATTGATCCCTTTGTCCGGATCGCTAGAATGCCCCGATTTGCCGATCACCCGTACCGCATTGCCCATATAGCCTTTGTGCGCACGGATCGGTTGTAATCCAGAGGGTTCGCCGATAATGGCACAGTCGGGGCGAATATGCGCGTGTTTAGCAAAAGTGCGTGCACCAAGCATGGTGGTTTCTTCATCAGCGGTGGCAAGAATACGCAGCGGTTTTTTCAGTTGGCTCAGATCCAAATTCGCTACCGTATCCACCACAAACGCGAAAAAGCCTTTCATATCTGCCGTACCCAACCCATAAAACTTGCCGTCTTTTTCGGTCAGTTTGAACGGATCAAAAGTCCAGCGTCCGGCATCAAACGGCACGGTATCAGTGTGCCCTGCCAGCAGCAGCCCGCCTTCGCCCTCACCGAAAGTCGCTAATAAATTGTATTTATTCCGCGTGCCTTCGACCGCGATGATGTCGGTTTTAAAACCCAGCGTTGCCAACCAATCCGCCAAGGTTTCAATCAAAGTGCGGTTGGATTGATCCTGCTCCGCCTCCAGACTGCTGATGGTCGGCAAGCCGATTAAAGTGCGGTATAACTCGAGAAAGTGCGGTATTGACATATTTTTTCCTGATAATAGGGGATTAATTTCAATAATTATGCAAAATAACGCATAATTAATCACTCTTAAACTTATTTAACGTGGTGCAAATCATGTATAAATCACATACAATAGCTTTAACTTTTTGCCACTTAATAAGGATTAGCCTACCCTATGTCAAAATTAAAAGCCATCATTGTCGGTGCCAGCGGTTACACTGGCGCCGAACTCGCCCTGATTTTAAACCGTCATCCGCAGTTTGAGCTGAGCGGGTTGTATGTTTCGAGCAACAGTGCCGATGCCAACAAACCGATTTCCAGCCTGTATCCGCAACTGCGTAGCCTGGTGGATCTGCCGTTGCAACCATTGCCTGCCGACAATACTGAGATCGGCAAACTGGCGCAGCAATTTGATACTGTGTTTTTGGCAACCGCACACGAAGTCAGCCACAATTATGCGCCGATTTTCCTCAATGCCGGCTGCCAAGTGTTCGATCTGTCCGGGGCATATCGGGTAAATAACGCTGAATTTTATACCCAATATTATGGCTTTGAACACCAACATCCGCAACTGTTGCAAAGTGCGGTTTACGGCTTGGCAGAATGGAACCATGAACAGATTAAACACACCGATTTGGTGGCGGTTGCCGGCTGTTATCCGACCGTGTCGCAACTGAGCCTGAAACCACTGCTGGAAAATGATTTGATTGACCGTTCCCAGCTGCCGGTGATTAATGCCGTCAGCGGTGTGAGCGGTGCCGGACGCAAAGCCAGTCTGACCAGCAGTTTCTGCGAAGTCAGTCTGAATGCCTACGGCGTATTTAACCACCGCCACCAGCCGGAAATCGCCAGCCATTTGGGCTGCGACGTGATCTTCACCCCGCACTTGGGCAATTTCAAACGTGGCATTTTGGCGACCATCACCGCCAAACTGAAAGCTGGTGTCACTGCCGAGCAAGTACAAGCGGCGTTTGAACAAGCTTATCACGGCCGTCCGTTGGTGCGCTTATGCGGTCGTCATTTTCCGGCGATTAAACAGGTGGAATTCACCCCGTTCTGCGATATTGCCTTTGCCGTCAAAGATCAGCACATTATTATCGTCGGTGCAGAAGACAATTTGCTGAAAGGCGCGTCGGCACAGGCGGTGCAATGTGCCAATATCCGTTATAACTTCCCGGAAACCGCTGGATTATTTTAATAGGAGCAGCTGATGAGAGCCTTAGTCTTAAAAGTCGGCGGTGTGTTACTCGATACGCCGCAGGCAATGGATAACCTGCTGACCGCACTTCGCCACTATCGCCAACAACATAAACGCCAAATCGTGATTGTACACGGCGGCGGCATTGTGGTGGATAATCTGATGAAAAAGCTGAATTTGCCGGTGGCAAAAAAGAACGGTTTGCGCATCACCCCAAGCGATCAAATTGATATTATCGTCGGTGCACTGGCCGGCATTGCCAACAAAACTCTGTTGGCAAAAGCCTTAAGTATGCAGCTGAATGCGGTCGGGCTGTTTTTGGGCGACGGCAACATGACCGAAGCACAACAGTTTGATGAGGAATTAGGACATGTTGCTAACGTGAGCGCCAACGATCCGACGCTGTTGACACAACTGTTACAAGCGGATTTTCTGCCAATTATCAGCTCGATCGGTTTGGACAAACAAGGGCGCTTGATGAACGTCAATGCCGATCAAGCGGCGATTACCATCGCCAAATTGATCGATGCCGATCTGGTGATGTTGTCCGACGTGGACGGTGTGTTAGACGCCAATAAACAACGGATTGCGCAACTCAACAGCACGCAAATCACCCAGTTAATTGCAGACCAGGTGATCACCGACGGCATGATCGTCAAGGTCAATGCGGCGTTGGAAGCAGCAAAAGATTTAGGCCGTGGCGTGGACATCGCCAACTGGAAGCACCCCGACAAACTGACCGCACTTTTAAGCGGCGAGATTGTCGGCACACGGATTTGTCCATAGACAACACATAGACAACAAATGTGGGGCGGATAAAAAAGCTCAACGTCTTGTTACTAAAAAATTGTTACTAAAAATTTAATACAACAAAAGAGGAATTTTATGGCACTTTGGGGCGGACGCTTCACGCAAGCGGCGGATCAGCGGTTTAAACAATTTAACGATTCATTGGTGTTTGACTACCGCTTGGCGGAACAGGATATCGAAGGTTCGATCGGTTGGTCGAAAGCCTTGACTGCCGTTGGGGTTTTAACTGCCGCAGAACAGCAACAACTGGAACAAGCGTTGCAAGCGCTGCACGCCGTGGTTGCTGCCGATCCGCAGATTATCCTGCAAGACGATCATGAAGATATTCACAGTTGGGTCGAGAGCAAACTGATCGAAAACGTTGGCGATTTGGGCAAAAAATTGCACACCGGTCGCAGCCGTAACGACCAAGTGGCGCTAGATATCAAATTGTGGTGCAAACGGCAAGTCACCGAACTGCAAAAATCCATCCGCCAACTGCAACACAAGCTGATCGCCACCGCCGAAGCCAATCAAAGTGCGGTGATGCCCGGTTACACCCACCTGCAACGGGCACAGCCGGTCACCTTTGCCCATTGGTGTCTGGCGTATTTCGAAATGTTAGAACGGGACTACTCGCGCCTTGCCGATGCCTATCAGCGCATGAACAGTTGTCCGCTCGGCTGCGGTGCGCTGGCCGGCACAGCCTATCCGATTGACCGTGAGCAGTTGGCGCAAGATCTCGGCTTTGCCTCTGCCACCCATAACAGTTTGGATACGGTGTCCGATCGTGATCACATCATCGAACTGCTGTCTGCTGCTTCGTTAAGCATGGTGCATCTTTCCCGTTTCGCCGAAGATTTGATTATTTTCAACAGCGGCGAAGCCAATTTCGTTGAGCTGTCGGACAAAGTCACCTCCGGTTCATCGTTAATGCCGCAAAAGAAAAATCCGGACGCCTGCGAATTGATTCGTGGCAAAACCGGGCGTGTGGTTGGGGCGTTAAACGGCATGTTGATGACGGTGAAAGGCTTGCCGCTGGCGTATAACAAAGATATGCAAGAAGACAAAGAGGGCATTTTTGACGCACTTGATACCTGGCACGACTGTTTGGATATGGCAACACTAGTGTTGGACGACATTAAAGTCAACCGTGAAAAAACCCAAGAAGCCGCACTGAAAGGCTACTCCAATGCCACCGAATTAGCGGATTATCTGGTCGCCAAAGGCATTCCGTTCCGCGACTCGCACCACATTGTCGGCGAGGCCGTGGTGTATGCGATTCAGCAACAAAAAGCGTTGGAAACGTTAAGCCTTGAGGAATTCAAACGTTTCAATCCGGTCATCGACCACGATGTTTACCCGATTCTGTCACTGCAATCCTGCCTCGACAAACGCTGCGCCAAAGGCGGCGTTGCGCCGCAACGAGTTGCTGAAGCGATTGCCGCTGCCAAAGTGCGGTCAGCATAACTTAACATTCCGCTCTCGCTTTAGATAGCGCCATTGATGACAATCAGTGGCGTTTTTTTATGCTTTTCTCGCCAAGATTAACGCCTAAAAAGCAGCCAAAAATTGATCGCGATCATACTTTATGCCTTGCATGTAGCATCCCATTTGAAGTGTAAGCTATCTTCACGTAATATTTACAAGACTGCTCTAAAGCGTTTTTTGGCTATAACCTCGATAAATAAGGAATGACTTATGCAATTCATCAAACTGAGTTTAACCGCACTTTGCCTCGGCTTAATCACTGCCTGTGGCGGAAGTGGCGGTGGTGGCGATAACAGCGGCAATACGGCAACACCAGTCAACGATAATACCACTTCTCCAACGACCAATGTTGATACGCCGAGTACACCTAATACGGAAACCAATAATACTACGGGGCAAGTAGCCAAAACCTCACTCGATAGCGATCATATTGTCGTCACCAACTTAAATTCTCCGAATCTCAGCACTATCACAGTCGATGGACAAACCATTCAAGTGATGAGAAGTGGAACTTATGTCGGAAGCTGGAGCAATATTCGCGATGGCAGCGTTACAACGACGGTTTGTTGCGGTAAATATGATTCTGCCAAAATCGGGTTTTATGATCTAGGTGAAGATGCGCCAGCTTATCTATTTTATAATGGTATTGTCACAGCAAAAAACGACATTCCACAAAGCGGTGTTGTGACTTATAAAGGCGATTCAATAATCTTCCCGGGCTCGGCTGATACGGATTTGCCTGATCAAATTACAGGAACCAGCACATTTAACGCTGATTTTGGCAACAAAACGTTATCCGGAAGCTTGAATGCAGATCAGGTTACCGTTACCGTTAATGCAAAAATCAACGAAAATACCCTTTCCGGTACGGCAACTTCTTCCGTTGATCCCGGAACAATAAATGTTGATGGCAAATTTTATGGTAGCAATGCTAAACAGCTAGCCGGAATGGCGATACCTCAAACAGAAAACGACGATTGGGGCGCCGCATTTATTGCCGGCAAACAATAATATCAAATTCACCAGAGCCACTAACCCAGTGGCTCTTTAGACTGCTGACAAAAGTTAAAATACACGATTAATATTGTAAAAGTAGGGGTAGATTATATATCCGCCCGAAGTGCATCTTATATTTTTACTTTATTTATTAAGTGCTTATACCGCA
>VDHG01000080.1 GCA_006228005.1 Testudinibacter crocodili | reverse complement strand
CAATATAGTTTTCTAACTTATACTTCTATTTTTTGGTATAATTTCATGCGGGTCAGTTTTTGGATTATGTCATTAATAATTTTATATAACTATATTAAGCATGTTTCAATATTTTTTATTAAAAAATCGATTGAGTTGTTTATTTTATTTTTATCATGTATTTTGGCTGTTCAATTAATATCAGTATATGCTTTTGATTATATTATTGACTTTTCTATTCTTATTGGAGGAGATGAGGTAAGGAGTTTTTCTTCTGGATTTTTTCCTTATAGACCAACAGCAGTTTTTTCTGAGCCTTCTATTTTTAGTGGGGTTATGCTATGTTTAATTACTATATATTACATATTATCTGGAAATAGTAAGGTAATCTTAGCTGGGCTTGCTAGTATGGCACTAACTTTTTCAATTTTAGGGGTTTTTTTGGCCTTTATAGCATTTTCTATTATTTTTTATAAAAACAATTTCAAAAACTTAATATTGATTTTGTTTTTTTTCTCTTTAGGCTTTTATTTTTTTAATGAGTTACTTGCATCTAGATATGATAGTTTTTTGCAAGGAGATGACTCTAGTAACAATATAAAGATAGATGTTTTGAATTATTTAGCTAGTAGTTGGGAAATTCTTTTTTTTGGCTATGGAGTAATTGGAAAGGGAGCTGAGGCTCCTAGCTATTTTGAAGCTTTATATGATTTAACATTTTTTATTAACATGATTTCTATGTTTGGAACTATATTTGGTGGCTTCATTTTATTTTATATTATTTCTGAGATCTTAAAGATTAAAGTTACATTCCGAATGTTTATTCTGATTTTTTTATCTTTAGTCAAAATATCTTCACCGATGATGCTTTTTTTTAATTTTTTCATTATGATGTTATTTGTATTAAAATATAAGGGAGAGGTGGGAGAGCTATGAGAATATTGTTAATCATAACAGGTCTTGGTATGGGTGGGGCAGAACGTCAGGTTTGTGATCTTGCAGATGAATTCCATAAAATGGGTAATAATGTTGCAATT
The DNA here is from genome assembly GCA_006228005.1 of Testudinibacter crocodili. Taxonomy (GTDB): domain Bacteria; phylum Pseudomonadota; class Gammaproteobacteria; order Enterobacterales; family Pasteurellaceae; genus Chelonobacter. The sequence goes on along the minus strand of VDHG01000080.1, from coordinate 40,614 downwards.
ATTTCTTTAACAGGTAAAGAGATAGTATTGCCAATGTCTAAAGATATAAAAATATTCTCATTAAATATGAAGAAAAATATTTTTGGGCTGATTCATTCTTTAGTGCAGGCAAAAAAGGTCATTGATAAATTCAATCCGGATATAGTACATAGCCATATGTTTCATGCTAATTTATTTGCTCGATTGCTAAGAATTATGACTCCTATGAAAAAACTAATTTGTACTGCCCACAGTAAAAATGAAGGCGGGCATATAAGAATGTTAGCTTATAGAATAACTGATTTTTTATCAGACTTAAACACTAATGTCAGTCAAGAGGCGGTAGAGTGTTTTATTCAAAAAGGTGCAAGTCCAAGTAATAAAATTATTCCAATGTTGAATGGTGTGAGCCCAGATAAATTTGTATTTAATAAGATACAGCGAGAATTAATAAGGAGTGAATTAAATATTACTGATGATAATTTTTTATTTCTTGCTGTAGGTAGACTGACCGATGCCAAAGATTATCCTAATTTATTAAACTCTTTCACATCAGTATTAAATAGGAATCCTAAAGCAGTGTTGGCAATTGTTGGACAAGGTGAACAAAAAGAGGAGCTTATCTCTTTAGCAGAAAATTTTAATATCAATCATTCAGTTTATTTCTTGGGGTTAAGGAGAGACATTCCAGCTCTAATGAGTGCTTGTGATTGCTTTGTTTTGTCTTCAAAATATGAAGGATTACCTTTAGTTATTATGGAGGGAATGCTGTGTGAGAACGTTGTGGTAGCAACTGATTGTGGTGGGACTAAAGAAGTTGTGGGTAATTATGGGTATTTGGTTGCTAGGCAAAATTCTAATGAGTTGGCTAATGCTATGGTCAAAGTAATTAATTTATCCGACAATATTAGAGATAGCATGGGAAGTGAAGCCAGAAAATATATTATGGAGCATTATTCATTAAGTGTTATAGCCGCACGATGGATTAATTTATATCAAGGTAATAAATAATGAAAATTGTCTATGTGATAACTCGTTCAGATGTGATTGGCGGCGCAAATGTTCACTTATTAGATTTAGCAGAAGGAATGCAGGATAAAGGGCATCAGGTTACGATTCTCATTGGGGGGACAGGGATTGTTGTTGAGAAAGCTAAGGAAAGAAATTTAGAGTGTGTTATTGTTAAAAATTTAGTAAGAGAGGTTAATCTTATTAAAGATTTTAAATGTTATTTTGAAATCAAAAAACACCTATTAATTTTAAAACCTGATATTGTACACTTACATTCATCAAAAGCTGGGATTTTAGGGCGACTTGCCTCTTGGCGGTTAGGATTAGCATATATATTTACCGCGCATGGTTGGGCATTTACTGATGGGGTAGCACAAAGAACAGCAATGTTATATCGGTTTATTGAAAAAGGCATGGCGAAACTGGGTGGAAAGATTATTACCGTATCTGAGTATGATCGGAATTTAGCTTTGAAGCATGGTGTTGGTAAGCCTGAGCAATTAATTACTATACATAATGGAATATCAACTGATCGACGAATAATAAAAATACCACATAATGATAAAGTGATTAGGCTCATTATGGTTGCACGTTTTGATATTCCTAAAAATTATACTGATGTAGTTGCTGCATTGGCAAAGGTTAAAGATTTAGACTGGCAAGTTGAATTTGTCGGTGATGGAGTTTTACTAAATATGGTTAAACAACAAGCTAAGTCTCTTTCTTTAGATAATAAAATTATCTTTTCAGGTCAATGTCATGATGTTGAGAAGCGATTAGTAAATGCCGATATTTTTTTATTGATTTCAAATTGGGAAGGACTACCGCTTACTATTCTTGAAGCTATGGCAAAAGGATTACCGATAATTGCTTCCGATGTTGGTGGTATAAAAGAAGCCGTTTGGGATGGAAAGAATGGCTACTTAATCCCTCGTGGAGACATAAATTGTTTAGCAGATAAATTAAATATACTCATTGGTAATAAGACGTTAAGGGATAGAATGGGATATGCAGGTAAAGATATTTTTGAATCACATTTCACTTATGAATTAATGCTGACTAAAACACTTGAAATTTATAACTCCGTTATAAACTTAAATAGCTAGGTTCAATATGACAAATAGACAATTTAGAAAACGCCACTCTCGCTGGTATGAACGATTATTTTTTAGTACAACTGTACAGTCTACTTTAGGGGTTTTATTCTCGGTGTTTTTGCCTGCTTTTGCATTATGGGGTAACGACATGTTCAGCTCTGAAACACGAATAAATACCATTATTGCGATAAGTTTTGCATTTATTCTGGTAGCACTGTCTCTACGTGTTTTAATGCGTTACCCCGGTGATAAATCCAGCAGTTTTATTTTCTCAACTATCATTTCTTGCTATTCAATAGCGATTGTCATTTTATTATTTTTTCGCTTGGAATATTCAATTTATCTATTGATAAATAGCTTTATTCTTTCTTTATTATTCTGTTTTTCAGGCTATTTTATAGCAAGACGTTGGATTGTGCCCAAAATTGCCTATATTCCTTTTGGGCGGGCAAAGACATTGGAACAAATCGATAATGTAAATTGGCATAAATTAGAACAGCCTGATTTAGAGCGTCGCTTTAATGCAATAGCGGTAGATCTTCATTCCACTGATTTGACAGCAGAATGGCAAAAATTCCTAGCAGACTGCACTTTGCACGGTATTCCTGTTTATAACGCCCGCCAACTAGAGGAATCGTTAACGGGGCGTGTGAAAATCCGACATATGTATGAAAATGATTTGGGATCATTATTGCCTTCACCGGTTTATTCGTTAATCAAACGCAGTATTGATATGATCTTGGTATTGATGACATTCCCGATAACGCTACCAATTATGTTGATAACCGCACTTGCTGTCCGCTTGGAGAGTGATGGTGGAGCCTTGTTTATCCAAAAACGGGTAGGACAAGGTGGTAAAGAGTTTAATATTTATAAATTTAGAAGTATGTGTAAGGATTCTGAAAAAGACGGAGCACAATTTGCTTCTGATAGTGATATGAGAGTTACGCGGATTGGCAAATTCATTCGTAAAACTCGTATTGATGAGTTGCCACAATTTTTTAACGTGTTGAAAGGCGATATGAGTCTGATTGGTCCACGACCGGAACAGAAAATTTTTGTTGAGCAATTTGAACAAGAAATTCCGTTTTATAGTTACCGCCATATTGTTAAGCCGGGCATTTCCGGCTGGGCGCAAGTGGTACATGGTTATGCGGCTGATGTTGATGATACTAAAGTAAAAATTGAACATGATTTTTACTATATTAAACATTTTTCACTGTGGTTAGATATTTTAATCGTGTTCAAGACTTTAAAAACAATGTTGACTGGTTTTGGCGCACGATAGGTATATTTCAATTGTTTCTAACTACAAATTACAAATAAGGTTCCGATGCCTACAAATAGTGAGTAAGCCCAACCGCACTTTTCAAAGTGCGGTCCGATATTCAATAAACCTCTTCTAGTTATCCAACCACAATGGCAGCAGAATGGTGATCCTGAGACCACCTAGGCTGCTTTTGCCTGCTGTGACGCTGCCTTTATGTTGTTCTACCGAGTTGGCGACGATCGATAAACCTAAGCCGGTGCCGCCGGTGGTACGGGTACGGGCTTGGTCGGTGCGGTAGAAGGGGAGGAAGATTTGTTGATATTCGTGTTCGGCAACGCCATCGCCGTTGTCGTCGACAATGATTTGAAGTTGTTTATTATCAACAATATTACAATTCAGGAGTACACGGCTGTGGGCGTATTTGAAGGCGTTGCGGATAATATTTTCCAATGCACTGGCGAGTACATCCTCGTTACCATTGATAAAGTATTTCTCAGGATTTTTGATGTTCTGTGAAAAGCTGAATTCAAAGTGGCGTTCACGGCTTTCAAATTTGGCGTCTTCGACCACTTCTTCCCAGATATTCGGCAGTGGAAAAACCTCTCGATTTAGGTGAAGTGCGGTTTGTTGGCGTGAGAGCGTTAATAACTGATTCAGCATTTTTTCCATACGCTCGGTTTCAGTTTCAATCCGTTGCAGTTCACTGTTTTCTCCTTGGCGACGGCGCAGTAAAGCGGCGGCGAGTTGCAGGCGTGTCAGTGGAGTGCGCAATTCATGCGACACATCTAATAATAGTCGTTGTTGTGAGCTGATCATACTTTCTAAGGACATCACCATGTGGTTAAAACTCTTGCCAACTTCGCGCAATTCCATTGATCCACGCTGTTCTAAAATCGGATTAATGCTGAGATTTCCGGTGGAGATGGCATTGGCGGTGCTGCGTAATTCTTTGATAGGCTGGGTCAAACTGAAAATGAGCCCAAGCAGCAGTGGTGTGCTGGTCGCCATTAATAAGAACAGCATGATTAGTGGGTGATCAAAGAAAAAATTGATAAATTCCCGTTGTGGATCGACGGTATCAATAAAATACAACAAATAAGGCTCGCGATCTTCTGAAAGAGGATAGGGCGAGATAAACGGACCGACAATATCTTGATTGTAAAACCGACGCTTTTGTGGCAATAGTGGATTATTTGAGCGATTGGCAAACTGATATAGCTGACTGCTTTCATTGTAATCCAGATTACCGATGATCTTATTAAAATCATTGGGATCGAGTAATACCGGCTTTCTTGGGGCTGAAATATGGCTGGTCCTGTCGCTAGGTAAGCTGCTGTGGGGGCTTTTTTGGTACTGCAAATCATACAGAATATTGTTTTTTGTCAGTTTGATCACTTCAAACTGATAGAGATTAACCTCATCAGTAGAGAGTTCGGTGTAATTGCGTGCGTCCATGGTTGGGATAAAGAATGCAAATCCTATCAGAACAAAAAAAGCTAACCAAATCAACCAAAAAAGAAAAAAGATTTGCACATTGATTGAATTAAGCAAACGCAAAAACTTACGCAGAGTTTTCATGACATCGTTTCATATTGGGTGCGTTGAAAAAAGAATAGCGTGTTGTTTGGCACGCTATTTTGATCATTGCTCGCTTATTTTTCAGTGACCAGTAAGTAGCCTCGTCCGCGTAGTGTCTTGAACCATGGTAGATTGTCGGCACGTTCTGGCAGTTTTTTACGCAAGTTAGAAATATGCATATCGATTGCACGGTCAAACGGTGTCAGACGCTTGCCCAGAATCTCTAAGCTGAGTAATTCCCGTGACAGAATTTGTCCCGGATGCTTAATTAATATTTGCAGTAGTGCAAATTCAGTGCCGGTTAAATCTAAATCACGTTCTAAATATAGCGCCTGTTGTCTGCCCGGATAAAGGGTAATGCCGCCAAATTCGAGATGTTTGTTGTCGTCTTTCTCAATGTTGCTGCTGGAGCTAAGTGCGGTAGATTGGTTTTGCGTTCGACGTAAGATAGCTTTGATTCGTGCAACGAGTTCACGATCATTAAACGGTTTTGATAAATAGTCATCAGCACCTAATTCCAATCCCAATACACGATCGATATCGTCCCCACGGGCAGTTAACATTAATACTGGCGTGGAGAAGCTTTTTCTGATTTGTTTTAGGGTTTCTATTCCGTTTAATACCGGTATCATCACATCTAGCAGGACGATATCGTGGCTGAAATTCAGTAATTTCAATGCCTCTTCACCGTTATAGGCCAATTCAACGTCAAATCCCTCTATGTTTAATACTTCAGCCAACAGTTCAGTAAGTTCAACATCGTCATCGACAAGTAATATTTTTGCCATGAATGGTTTCCTTTAGTTAATTATTATTTATTGTTGCGGAACAATAGGAGGAGCTGTTTGTCTTTCATTTACTATGATGATTCAGCGTGACAATTCGGTAATATAAACAAGTTATGAAAGAGAAACAGACCCAACAATTTGACAGCTAAGATACACTAAAGTTCGTATTATAAAGTTGAGGTAGAACAAAACTTTTGTAAAATTTCTGCAGTAAAGCTCTTTCTTAAGTAAAATCCGAGTGGTAATGTTTTAATTGCTTGTCCATTGCGGTCATATCCCATGGTCAAGGCTTTACTATTTGCGCCTTTTGGACGCAATTGTAACACTTCACCGATACGGGCATTGATTTTGTGTAATCCACCCAAAACAATTAAATCCATCAACTCTTCCCAGTCTTGCGCCAGACGAGCTTCTTGCTCGGCACTGGGTTGCCATAAAATAGGTGAGCCAATCCGACGATCCGCCAGTGCAATTTGGCGTTCACCTTCCACAGGAATCCACAGCACTTTTTGCAGTTTGTAACGTACATGGCTATTTTGCCAAACGACACCGCTGTTTTGGCTGAGTGGTGCCAAGCTAACAAATGTGGTTTCCAACGGAGAACCGTGCCGATTGACGGGAATCGTTTTTAATTCAATCCCAAGTGCGGCAAAATCTTGCTGTGCTTTGCTGCCGGCTTCTGCGCCAAGTGCGGTTTCCAATAGCATACCAACCCAGCCCTTATGACGTTTTAAATCGGTTGGCATCTGGATATTGTATTCCGTAGCCACCTCAGCCAGTCGCAATCCAGCCAATTGGTGGGCACGGTGTAGTAATTGCGACTCTGATTGTGGCGTGGTCATCTTATATCCGTTTGAAATAGGTCGAATAGTTGAAAAATAACGTAGGGTATTATAAGGACAAGTCGTGAAAGATACAAATTTTATTGCTCAAGAAATAATCAGTGCAAAATCCTGCTTTTTAAACACAATGGGTATAAGATTTTGTTTGAATTAACTAATTGATTTATAACGATAAAATTAAAATAAGCCAATTTATATTTTAATTTATTAATGATAATACCGAAATCAGCCACAGTGTTATCCACAGAAAATCTGAATAACTCACGGATGATAAGCAATGTTATTTTTTTGTTTTAATTGCAGCATATTTGTGCAAGACTCGGATCAGAAATAAACATTTCTTTTTAATTGCCTGCCACTTGGCAGGGTAAAAACAGGCGACAAGTCGATCAATTAAGCGTTTGTTCAAGCAATCGACAACCTAAAGCAGAATCCTTATGGCAAAAGGCAGCAGCAGCTCTCAGTTGTTTTTAGACAACAATACTTCCTACGATTACACACAGAGTTATCCACAGAGGCGCGGGGAATTATCTTGTTATTGTTAATATTTACAATCTGAGATGGAAGGTGAAGACTGCCTCATAAAATCGATTCCACTCTTTACGCGGTTATTGTTGTATCGTTTTCGATATTATGAAACAATCAACACCATTTAAAAAATTCAGAAGATTTAAGGGGATCGACAGTGATCGATTTCGATGGCTATCGGCCAAATGTCGGGATTATTATCAGTAACCGACAAGGACAGGTGTTGTGGGCGAAGCGTTGCGGACAAAATTCGTGGCAGTTTCCTCAGGGCGGCATCAACAACGGTGAAACACCGGAGCAGGCGATGTATCGCGAGTTGTATGAAGAGGTTGGTTTGAGTCGTCAGGACGTAAAAATTCTGGCGGTATCTAAAGGTTGGCTGCGTTATAAATTGCCGAAACGCTTGGTGCGCAATGACGGTAATCCTGTGTGTATTGGACAAAAGCAGCGCTGGTTTTTATTGGCACTGGTTAGCGGTGAAGACAGTATCAATATGCAGGCGACTAAAACGCCGGAATTTGACGGTTGGCGCTGGGTCAGTTACTGGTATCCGGTGCGGCAGGTGATCTCGTTTAAACGCGAAGTCTATCGTAAAGTGATGAAAGAATTTTCCAGTGTGGTAATGGCACTGCCGGACAGAGCAAGTGCGGTCAAATCACATCAGCACACCAGTCAATATAAATCGCTTGCAAGTACGCATACCAATAATACTAAGGACACGGCTACATTAACTAGCGACAATGGGCGCTCGGCGAATGTAGCCAAAAAAGAATCACGTTATCAACGGAAACAACGCAAGTTCAATCAGGAAAGAAGTGCTCGGCAGAAAGGAGAACAACGCAAATGACGGTATTTGTAATCGGTTGTCTGCTGACCGGCGCTTTAGCCGGGTTTCTTGCCGGGCTGTTTGGCATTGGCGGTGGTTTGGTAATCGTGCCGGTGCTGGTCTATTTGTTGCCGAAAATCGGTGTGCCGGAAGCAATGTCGATGACAGTAGCGCTGGGTAGTTCTTTTGCGACGATTGTGATCACGGCTTTTTCTTCCGCACAGCGTCATCATAAATTGGGCAACGTGGATTGGCAGGCGGCAAAATACTTGATTCCGTCGCTAATGATCGCGGTGTTTATTTCCGGCTTGTTTATTAGCCAATTGCCGAAAGCGGTCACCAGTAAACTGTTTGCGGTGATGGTGTTGTATTTGGCAACCAAAATGGTGCTATCAATCAAACGAGAAACCGGCAATCGCCCCTTAACGGTCAAGAGCGGTGTGGTTGGTGGGACGTTGATCGGTATCGTGTCCAGCTTTGCCGGTATTGCCGGAGGCGCATTCATTGTGCCGTTTTTGAATTCACGTGGAATTGAAATCAAGCGGGCGATCGGCACTTCTTCATTTTGCGGCATGTTGCTTGGCTTGTCCGGTATGATCAGCTTTATTGTCAGTGGTTGGAACCTGCCGCATCTGCCGTCTTATTCGATCGGCTATGTTTATTTGCCGGCGGTATTATTAATTACTGCCGTCTCTTTTTTCACCTCAAAACTTGGGGCAGACATGACTACCAAATTACCGGTGCCGACGTTGAAAAAGGCGTTTGCGATCTGGTTGTCGTTGGTGGCACTCAAAATGTTATTCAGTTAAGCGTTTATCGGCAAGGAATCGTATGAATTCGTATCTTCGCTTTCCGGATTTTGATCCGGTTATTTTTGAACTCGGTCCAATCGGCTTGCGCTGGTACGGCCTGATGTATTTAATTGGCTTTGTTTTTGCCCGTTGGCTGGCTGTGCGACGCGCTAAGCAGCACAACAGTGGTTGGACGGTCGATCAGGTCGATTCGTTGTTATTTAATGGGTTTTTAGGGGTATTTTTAGGTGGGCGAATCGGCTATGTGCTGTTCTACCATTTCGACTTGTTTTTACAGGACCCGCTCTATCTGTTTAGGGTGTGGGAAGGCGGGATGTCTTTCCACGGTGGTTTAATCGGGGTGATTGTTGCAATGATTATTACCGCCCGTTTACAAAAACGTCCGTTCTGGCAAACGGCTGATTTTGTGGCGCCGTTGATTCCGTTCGGCTTGGGCATGGGGCGTATCGGTAATTTTATCAATGACGAACTATGGGGACGGGTGACCGATGTCTCTTGGGCAGTTTTGTTTCCGTCCGGCGGTTACTTGCCGCGCCATCCGTCGCAGCTGTACGAAGCCTTGTTAGAGGGCGTGGTGCTGTTCTTGATCCTGAATTGGTTTATCCAAAAACCGCGTCCGACGGGCTCAGTAGCAGGGCTATTTCTATTTTTCTATGGTTTATTCCGTTTTATCGTCGAATTTTTCCGTGAACCGGACGAACATCTCGGATTGTTTTTCGGACAGCAAATTTCAATGGGGCAAATTTTATCGACCCCAATGATGTTGATCGGCGCACTGATTGTCGTTTGGGCCTATCGGCGGTCAGTAAAGTAGTGCACGCCTAAAAGTGCGGTTTTGGAGGAGAAAAATATGCGTCAATATTTGGATTTATGCCGGCGGATCGTGGATCACGGCGTGTGGGTCGGCAACGAACGTACCGGTAAACGCTGCTTAACCGTGATCAATGCTGATTTGAGTTATGATGTCGCCAACAACCAATTTCCACTGATCACCACCCGTAAAAGCTATTGGAAAGCCGCGATTGCCGAATTTTTAGGTTATATCCGTGGTTATGACAATGCTGCCGATTTCCGCAAACTCGGCACCAAAACGTGGGATGCCAACGCCAACGATAATCAAGTCTGGCTCAACAGCCCGCACCGCAAAGGCTGCGACGATATGGGGCGAGTTTACGGCGTGCAGGGCAGAAGCTGGCGCAAACCGGATGGTTCGCATTTAGATCAACTGCGAAAAGTGGTAGATAATTTGTCGAACGGGATTGATGATCGCGGTGAAATCATCACATTTTATAATCCGGGAGAGATTGAACTGGGCTGTCTGCGCCCTTGTATGCACACCCACACTTTTTCATTGCTAGGCGATACGCTGTATCTCACCAGCTATCAACGCTCTTGTGACGTGCCGCTCGGCTTGAATTTCAACCAAATTCAGGTGTACACTTTTTTAGCGTTGATGGCGCAGATCACGGGGCGTAAAGCTGGACAGGCGTACCATAAGATTGTCAATGCGCATATTTATGAAGATCAGTTGGAGCTGATGCAAACAGTGCAGTTACTGCGCGAACCGCTGCCGTTGCCGAGGTTAGAGATCAATCCCCAGATCAAAACATTGCAAGATTTGGAGACTTGGGTCACGATGGACGATTTTAAGGTGGTGGGCTACCAATCACATCCGCCGATTCAATACCCGTTTTCGGTTTAATTCGCTTTACTTTCGGTCGAAACTGATCGGATAATACAAGGTGTTCGGTTCGGCTTTTGTCAAGATTTTATCAGGCAAGTCGTTAATATTAATAAATTAATCATTAAGGAAAAGTTATGGGATTATTTGATTTTGTTGGCAACATCGGTAAGAAAATCTTCGGCAAAGAAGAAGAGGCCTCAAGTGCGGTAACACAGCACATCAGTGAAGATAACCCCGGTGTGGAAAACGTGGCGGTCACGGTTGAAAACGGCGTGGCAAAAATTGAAGGCACAGCAAAAGATGCGTCAGCCTTGGAAAAAGCCATTCTGATGGCGGGCAATATTGCCGGGATCACCAAAGTGGAAGCCGAGGGTGTCACCATTGCTAGCGGTGAAGCATTAGCCTCTGACGAAGAGTTTTATGTGATTGAAAAAGGCGACACCTTATGGAAAATCGCTGAGAAAGCCTACGGTAACGGCGCAAAATATACTAAGATCGTTGAAGTCAATAAAGAAGTGATCAAAGATGCGGATAAAATTTTCCCAGGGCAGAAAATTCGTATTCCGAAAGGGCTGTAATCTATTTTTTGCTTGATGCAATCTGACCTGACCCGATTCTTAGTGAATCGGGTTTTTCGTTGCTGCGGTTATTCGATTCTGTCTTTTATGCCGAATAAAGCAAAGTGCGGTTTAAAAAATCGCCAACTATCCCAATTTCAGCGGTTATAACTCGACTGATTGAGTTTGACTGGGTATAATCTCGTGTCTATTTTTTAAGTTCGGTGTTGGTTGTTCATACGATTGAGATGAGTGGCGCCGAGAATATCCGATTTTTTTGAGGTAAAAAATGCAATTTTCCGTAGAAACTACCCAAGGTCTTGAGCGCCGCATCACTATTACTGTGCCGGCTGAAACCATCGAACAAAATGTTCGCCAAGAATTAAAAAATGTAGCAAAAACTGCCCGTATCGACGGTTTTCGTAAAGGCAAAATTCCCCCGGCAATCATTGAAAAACGTTTTGGGGCGTCAGTGCGTCAAGATGTGTTAAGCGATGCGATGCAAAGAAGTTTCTTTGATGCGGTAATGCAGGATAAAATCAATTTTGCCGGTCGTCCGACGTTTGCACCGCAAGAATATAATGTCGGTGGTGATTTTGTTTTCACTGCGACATTCGATGTTTATCCGGACGTGCAATTGCAAGGTTTGGAAAATATTCAAGTTGAAAAACCAGTGGTTGAGATCAGTGAAAGCGACATCGACAAAATGATCGATGTGTTGCGTAAACAACAAGCCACCTGGAAAGAAAGCGATGTAGCGGCAAAAGCCGATGATCGTGTGACTATCGATTTCGACGGTTCTATCGACGGTGAAGCATTTGAAGGCGGTAAATCCGCAGATTTCGTTCTGTTGATGGGGCAAGGTCGTATGATTCCAGGCTTTGAAGACGGTATCGTCGGACACAAAGCTGGTGATGACTTCAGCATTGACGTGACTTTCCCGGAAGATTACCACGCGGAAAACTTGAAAGGCAAAGCGGCGAAATTCGCCATTAGCTTGAAAAAAGTCGAAGAGATGGAATTGCCGGAAGTGACTGAAGAATTTGTACAAAAATTCGGTCCTAAAAACAAAACCGTCGCCGATTTACGTGCTGAAATCAGCAAAAATATGCAACGCGAGTTGAAAAATGCATTAACCAGCCGCATTAAAAACCAAGTGATCGACGGTTTATTGGCGAATAACAGCATTGATGTGCCGGCGGCTGCGGTGGATCAAGAAATTGAAGTGTTGCAGCAACAGGCGATGCAGCGTTTCGGCGGTCAAGCACCAAAAGATTTCCAACTGCCACGCGATATTTTTGAAGAACAAGCACGTCGCCGTGTTCAAGTCGGGTTGCTATTTGCCGAAGTGATTGCAACTAATGAATTGAAAGTGGATGAAGCGCGCGTTAAGGCGATGATTGAAGATATCGCCGCCGCTTATGAACAGCCGAGCGAAGTAGTTGAATACTACAGCAATAACAAAGAGTTAATGAATAATTTACGCAATGTAGTATTGGAAGAGCAAGCCGTTGATGCGGTGTTGGCAAAAGCACAAGTCACTGAGAAAGCAGCTTCTTTCGATGAGATTATGAATGCTCAACAAGCTTAATCGGTAAGCTGTTGTTCTGATGACTAAAGTGCGGTTTATGACCGCACTTTTTGTTTTTAAACCAGTTAAAAATGGGATTGACCTGTTTTTTAGCCTGTTTTTCGGTAGAATGGCAGAATTCTGTGTCAATTTTTAAGTAGAGGAAAAAATGAGTTTAGTTCCAATGGTGGTGGATCAAACATCACGCGGCGAAAGAGCCTACGATATTTATTCGCGTTTATTGAAAGAGCGGATCATCTTCCTGAGCGGCCAAGTGGAAGATAACATGGCAAATTTAATTGTTGCACAATTGCTGTATTTAGAGTCAGTCGATCCAGAAAAAGACATCAACCTGTATATCAACTCACCGGGTGGTGTGGTCACCGCCGGCTTGGCAATTTATGATACTATGCAGTTTATCAAGCCCGACGTGCGGACGTTGTGTATCGGGCAAGCCTGTTCGATGGGGGCTTTTTTATTGGCAGGCGGCGCTGCGGGCAAACGTTTTGCTTTGCCGCATTCGCGAGTGATGATTCATCAGCCGTTGGGTGGCTATCGTGGACAGGCATCAGATATTCAAATCCATGCCCAAGAAATTTTGAAAATTAGGGATACTTTAAACAACCGCTTGGCGTTTCACACCGGGCAACCGTTGGATAAAATTGAGAGAGATACCGAACGCGATAATTTTATGTCGGCTGCTGAAGCGCAGGCGTATGGTTTGGTCGATGAAGTGTTGACGCAAAGAATTTAATCGCTATCACAATATTTGGATAAAACAGCATGTCAGAAGAGAAAGAATATCGCTGCTCTTTTTGCGGGAAAGAGCAGCACGAGGTTGAAAAGTTAATTGCCGGTGCTTCCGGCTATATCTGCAATGAATGTATCGAAGATTGTTACCATTTGCTGGAAAAAGACGAGCAAGAAAACGGTAGTAATGAAAGTGCGGTTGCGCCACTGCAAGACAAGTTGCCGACCCCACATGAAATTCGCAAGCACCTGGACGATTATGTCATTGGGCAGGATCACGCCAAAAAAGTGTTAGCGGTGGCAGTATATAATCACTACAAACGTTTACGTAGCGCATTGAATAATGATGTGGAGTTGGGTAAAAGCAATATTTTGTTAATCGGCCCGACCGGCAGCGGCAAAACCTTGCTGGCAGAAACCTTGGCACGAATGCTGAATGTACCCTTTGCAATGGCGGATGCCACCACGTTAACCGAAGCCGGCTATGTTGGCGAAGATGTGGAAAATATTATTCAGAAATTGTTGCAGCGTTGCGATTACGATGTGGAAAAAGCCGAACGTGGTATTGTGTATATTGATGAAATCGACAAAATCACTCGCAAATCGGAAAACCCGTCGATTACCCGCGATGTGTCAGGCGAAGGGGTGCAGCAAGCGCTGTTGAAATTGATTGAGGGAACCACCGCATCGGTGCCGCCGCAAGGCGGGCGTAAGCATCCGCAGCAGGAGTTTTTGCGGGTGGATACCTCGAAAATTTTGTTCATTTGTGGTGGTGCGTTTGCCGGTTTGGATAAAGTGGTCGATCAACGTCACAATGTGCGCAGCGGAATCGGCTTCGGTGCCGAAGTTAAAGGCGAGAAAGACAAAGCCAGCATCAGTGAACTGCTGAAGCAGGTCGAGCCGGAAGATTTAATCAAATTTGGTCTGATCCCGGAATTTATCGGGCGTTTACCGGTGGTTGCGGCGTTGTCTGAATTGGACGAAGAAGCGTTGGTGAAGATTTTGACCGAGCCAAAAAATGCCTTGACCAAACAGTATCAAACCTTATTTAGCTTGGAAGATGTCGAACTGGAATTTACTCAAGAAGCATTGATTGCAATGGCGAAAAAAGCACTGGCACGCAAAACCGGTGCACGTGGTTTGCGTTCGATTTTGGAAGCGGTGCTGTTGGATACCATGTATGATTTGCCGTCACTGGATAATTTGCAGAAAGTGCTGATTGATCTTTCCGTGATCGACGATCATCAACCGCCAAAATTAACCTATAAATTGGAGCAGGCAGGTTGAGTTTAAGCCAATAACGACATAAAGTGCGGTTTACAGACAAGGATTAAGCGGCGGATGCAATCCGTCGCTACGTTGCCTTATTGAATATCGTTGTGGATAAATGCGTATGATTTCAAAACCGCACTTTTGCTTTCACCGTTGCTGTCAACCCATGAGGTTGGCAAGAAATATTCAGCGACAGCTAAAATAGCGCTTGAGATTTTCTATCAATAACCCAATATACAATCCATTAATCCCAACATAAGCAGAAGCAAGAGAGATGAAATAATGAGCAAACAACAAACCATACAAACACATATTCCGGTATTACCGTTGCGTGATGTGGTGGTATTTCCGTTTATGGTTATGCCTTTATTTGTGGGACGGGAAAAATCTATTCTGAGCTTAGATAAAGCGATGGAAAGCGGTAAACAGCTGTTATTGGTCGCACAAAAACAAGCAGAACAAGAGGATCCGAGCAGTGATGATATTTATAGCGTGGGTACGTTGGCAAACATTATCCAACTGCTGAAACTGCCTGACGGCACGGTTAAAGTGCTGGTGGAAGGACAAAAGCGGGCAAAAATTATTGCGCTGAATGATGAAGAATATCTGTCCGCTACCATTGAAACCATCGACAGTATTCGTGGCGACGAACAAGAGCTGGAAATTATTAAAAACAGCAGCTTGGAAGAGTTTGATTCTTATGTTCAGCTGAATAAAAAAGTGCAGCCGGAAGTGGTGAGTGCCTTGCGCGGGATTCATGATGCGGAGCGTTTGAGCGACACGATGTCGGCACATATGCCGATCGCGTTGGAAAACAAACAAAAACTGTTGGAAAAATCCCATGTGATTGAGCGCTTTGAATTTTTGATCGGCAGCATGCAATCTGAACTGGATATCTTACAAGTCGAGAAAAGAATTCGTAGCCGGGTGAAAAAACAGATGGAAAAAAGCCAGCGTGACTACTATTTGAATGAGCAAATTAAAGCGATTCAGAAAGAGTTGGGTGAACAGGATAACCATAATGATGAAGTGGAAGCGCTGCGCCAAAAAATTGAAGAGGCTCGGATGCCGATTGAAGTGCGCGAAAAAGCCGAAGCTGATCTGCAAAAATTACGCATGATGTCGCCAATGTCGGCAGAAGCGACAGTGGTTCGCAGCTATATCGAGTGGCTGGTGCAAGTGCCTTGGCACAAGCGCAGCAAAGTGAAAAAAGATATTGCTAATGCACAAAAAGTGTTGGACGCCGATCATTACGGTTTGGAACGGGTTAAAGAGCGGATCTTAGAATATTTAGCGGTGCAAAGCCGTTTGAATCAGGTGAAAGGTCCGATTCTGTGCTTGGTGGGACCGCCGGGCGTGGGTAAAACCTCATTAGGGCAGTCAATTGCCAACGCAACCGGGCGCAAGTATGTGAGAATGGCGCTGGGTGGCGTGCGGGACGAAGCCGAAATTCGTGGCCATCGCAAAACCTATATTGGTTCGTTGCCGGGCAAATTGATCCAAAAAATGTGCAAGGTAGGGGTTAAAAACCCGCTGTTCTTATTGGATGAGATCGACAAAATGGCGGCTGATATGCGTGGTGATCCGGCGTCAGCATTGTTGGAAGTGTTGGATCCGGAACAAAATACCAGTTTCAACGATCACTATCTGGAAGTCGATTATGACCTGTCCGATGTGATGTTTGTGGCAACCTCAAATTCGATGAATATTCCCTCACCATTATTGGATCGGATGGAAGTGATTCGTTTGTCAGGCTACACTGAAGATGAAAAACTGAACATCGCCAAACGCCATTTATTGGCGAAACAGATGGCACGCAACGGTCTGAAAAAAGGTGAATTGACAATTGAAGACAGCGCAATTCTGGGGATTATCCGGTTTTATACCCGTGAAGCCGGGGTGCGTTCGCTTGAGCGGGATATCTCGAAAATCTGTCGCCGTGCGGTTAAAAATCTATTGTTAGATAAAAGCCTGAAATCCTTAGTGGTCGACGAAACCAATCTACAAGATTATTTAGGGGTTAAACGTTTTGAATACGGACGTGCCGATACTGAAAATCGTGTTGGAGAAGTGACCGGTCTGGCTTGGACTGAAGTTGGTGGTGACTTACTGACCATTGAAGCGGCTTCAGTGTTGGGCAAAGGCAAGCTCAGTTATACTGGTTCTTTGGGCGATGTGATGAAAGAGTCGATCCAAGCAGCGATGACGGTGGTGCGTGCCCGTTCTGAACGCTTGGGTATTAATCCGGATTTTTATGAGAAACGGGATATTCATATTCATGTGCCGGAAGGGGCAACGCCAAAAGACGGCCCAAGTGCCGGGATTGCGATGTGTACCGCACTTGTCTCCAGCTTGACCGGTAATCCGGTGCGTGCCGATGTGGCGATGACCGGTGAAATCACGTTGCGCGGTAAGGTGTTGCCAATTGGCGGCTTGAAAGAAAAATTGTTGGCTGCGCACCGTGGTGGCATCAAACTGGTGCTGATTCCGAAAGAGAATGTTAAAGATCTGGAGGAGATTCCGGATAATGTGAAAGCACAACTGGACATTCGTGCGGTTGAAACCATTGATGAAGTTTTAGCGCTGGCATTGCAAAATCCACCGGATGGAATACAGATGCTGACTCCGACGGCTGTCGGTGATAAAGTGGTAGTGGCAAATAAAGTTGCCGCTAAGAAACGCGGAACTAAATCGCAGCCTTCACCGATTGTGAATTAACCAATCGATAAAAGCCGAATTTATCTAGCGGGTAAATTTGGCTTTTTTGTATTTTGCAGCGCCGGATTATTCGTGCATAACAGCCGTGTTTCACATATAATTCGGCAACATTTTCGGGATTTAATCTTGATAATCGGTATTCAGCAGTTGAGTCTTTAAGAATAGGAAAAATAATTATGTTGGAAAAACTGAACAGCGGCGTTGGCGGTGTGATGTGGAAAGTGGTATTCGTATTGATTTCCATCTCTTTTGTCTTGGGCGGCGTCGGCACCTATTTGGTTGGTTCGCATGACACTTCGGCGGCAAAAGTCAATGGAGAAGAGATTAGTCAGCAAACGTTTCAAGCAGCATTACAACAGCAGACCCGCACTTTCAGCGATGAAATGGGAGCAGAGTTTTCGCTGTTAATGGATTCGCCGGAGTTTCAAACTCGTTTCAGACAGGACGTGTTAAACGGTTTAGTGGATGAGTCGTTGATCGGACAATATCTACAATCGTTGGGATTAGCCGTGAGTGATGAACAGATTAAACGTGCGATTGTCAGTAACCCAAATTTCCAAAAAGACGGAAAGTTTGATAATGAGCAATATCAAAGCTTTTTACGTTTAAACGGTATCAGTTCCGATTATTACGCACAAACCCTGCGCGCATCCGTGGCGATGCAGCAAATGCAATACGGGCTGTTAGGTACCGAAGCCCTTAGCCAACAGCAGTTGCAGCAGGTGATTAAACAAATTTTCCAAACCCGTGAAGTGCGGTTGACGTCTTTCCCACTTGCAGACCAAGTTGCCAAACAAGTCATTAGCGATCAGGAAGCCGAACAATATTATAACGAACATAAATCGGCGTTTATGGTGCCGGAACTGGTTAAAGTTGAATATATTGATATTGCCAAACCCGATGTGGAAAAAAATATTAACGTAGGCGATGTTGAAATTGCACAGTATTATCAAGACAATAAAGCCCAATTCAGTGGTAAAACCAGCCAACATTTAGCGCATATTCAAGTGGCAGATGAAGCGCTGGCGCAAGATTTGTATCAACAGTTGCAGAATGGTGCAGATTTTGCAGCATTGGCACAAGCACATTCGCAAGATAAATTATCAGCAGTCAACGGTGGTGATTTGAGTTGGTCAACCGATGGCGCTTTTCCTGCGGCGTTTGAGCAAACTGCTTATGTCACTGATGTTGGGGCTGTCAGCCAGCCAGTTAAAGTTGACAGCGCTTACCATTTGATTAAAGTGCTTGAACGTCGCCAAGGCGAAGTGCAACCGCTGGATCAGGTGAAAAGCCGGATTGCTGATACCATTCGTAATGAACAAACCTCGAACGGATTTTTCCGTTTAGAAAAAGAAGCTGCGGAAAAAGCCTTTGAAAATCAAGCTTCTCTTGCTGATGTAGAGCAAGTTATCGGCAAAAAGGCCGTGCAGACCGACTATTTTTCACGCCAAGATGTGCCGACCGCACTTAACTTCTCGAATGTGGTGTATAACATCTTTGATACGGATTTGCTGCAAGGCGGCATGAATTCCGAAGCGATCAATGTTGGCGAGCAGCACTCGCTGATTGTGCGTGTGGTTGATCACAAAGCTGCCGGTAGTAAAACGTTTGAAGAAGCCAAAGCCGATATTGTAGCGCTATTGAAACGGCAAAAAGCAGAGGCATTGCTGCTGAGTGAAGCTAAAAAAGCAGCAGACAGTTTAAATCAAGGTGCTAGTTCACAAACGATTACCTTGCCGCAAGGCATCCGTTTAGCTGAAAACACACAACAATTTGTGTATGCCAGAATGCAGGATTCCGGGCTGCGTGAAGGCGTGTTTTCAATGACAGCAACCGAAGGCAAAAGTGTTTATAAAGCGGTACAAGATGACAGTGGTGAGATCTATCTGGCGGAGTTGATTAAGGTGAGTGATGGCGTTGCCGATAGCCAGGAACAGCAGGCTTTAGCCGCAAGTTATTTGCAGGCTAAACAGTTGCAAACCTACAATAATTTGATTCAATCGCTGCGCAATCAGGCAAAAATTGAGATTAATCAGGATTTTCTACAGCAGCAGAATTAGCGCTTAATAACCTCAAATAATAAGATCCCCACCTTTGTTGTGGGGATTCTTTTGTTGGCTAAGCAGCTGTAAATTTACTGGTAATTTCTGGCTGATTATGGTATAAAATGCGCCGTTATTCCGAACTGTCGGAACAACATTATGATTAATCAAGACTTCACACACATATCACACACTGTCAGTCGGGGTGCCAAACGGTCGATGCGACAGGATATGTGGAGGCTAAACCCCAATTATATAAGGAATTATTATGGCACAAGTTTCAATGCGCGATATGCTGCAAGCAGGCGTACATTTCGGTCACCAAACTCGCTACTGGAATCCAAAAATGAAATCTTACATTTTCGGACCACGTAACGGCGTTCATATCATCAACCTGGAAAAAACCGTTCCGATGTTTAACCAAGCATTGACAGAATTGACCCGCATTGCTGGCAATAACGGTAAAGTGTTGTTTGTCGGTACCAAACGTGCGGCAACTGAAGCAGTTAAAGATGCGGCATTAAGCTGTAACCAATACTTTGTTAATCACCGTTGGTTAGGTGGTATGTTGACTAACTGGAAAACCGTTCGTCAATCAATCAAGCGTTTGAAAGATTTGGAAGCGCAGTCTCAAGACGGCACTTTTGAAAAATTAACCAAAAAAGAAGCATTAATGCGCGCCCGTGAAATGGAAAAACTCGAATTGAGTCTGGGCGGAATCAAAAATATGTCCGGTTTGCCGGATGCGATTTTTGTTATCGCTGCCGATCACGAACACATCGCGATTAAAGAAGCCAACAACTTGGGTATTCCGGTATTCGCAGTTGTCGATACCAACACCAATCCGGATGGCGTAGATTACATCATTCCGGGTAACGATGATGCCGCTCGTGCCATTCAGTTATATCTGACAGCAGTTGCTGCCGCAGTAAACGAAGGTCGTGCGCACGCTAACCCTACTGTAACAGAAGAAAGCTTTGTCGAAGCTGAAGCAGCAGAAGCCGCAGCAGAGTAATGTTATCGTAGTGAGTAGTAATGGCAATTTGCCCTTATTGACCACACAATGATTAATTGGTTAGCAGGGGGCTTCAAGGTTCCCTGCTTTTTTATTAAAAGTGCGGTTATTCCCCACAGGTGGGTAGCACTGATAAGAGGATGTTAAAATGGCTGAAATTACAGCAGCATTGGTAAAAGAACTGCGTGACCGTACCGGCGCAGGTATGATGGAATGTAAAAAAGCATTGGTTGAAGCGAATGGCGATATCGAATTGGCGATCGACAATATGCGTAAGTCAGGACAAGCGAAGGCGGCGAAAAAAGCCGGTCGTGTAGCAGCAGAAGGCGTGATTTTAGCCCGTGTTGACGGCGGCTATGGCGTGTTGCTGGAAATGAACTGTGAAACTGACTTCGTGGCTAAAGACGCCGGTTTCTTGGCATTAGCCAATAAAGTTGCAGATGCTGCACTCGCAGGTAAAGTGACCGATGTTGAGGTGTTGAAAGCACAGTTTGAAGAAGAGCGTGCCGCATTAGTGGCAAAAATCGGCGAAAATATGAATATCCGTCGTGTTGCGGCGATTTCTGGTGATGTAGTTGGGGCTTACTTGCACGGGGCGAAAATCGGGGTGTTGGTTGCCGCTACCAATGCTGATGATGAGCTGGTCAAACATATCGCAATGCACGTTGCGGCAAGCCGTCCGGAATTCGTAAAACCGGAAGATGTGTCTGCCGAAGTGGTGGCGAAAGAGCGTGAAATCCAGGTCGCTATTGCGATGGAATCCGGAAAACCACGTGAAATCGCCGAGAAAATGGTTGAAGGCCGTATGAAGAAATTCACCGGTGAGGTTTCTTTGACCGGTCAACCGTTCGTGATGGATCCGGCTAAATCTGTTGGTGATTTGCTGAAAGAAAAAGGTGCCGATGTGACCGGCTTTATCCGCTTTGAAGTGGGTGAAGGGATCGAGAAAGTCGAAACCGATTTTGCCGCTGAAGTGGCAGCAATGCAAAAAGTATAAATTGATATAAGGCGAGGCGACTCGCCTTTTTACTGTTTGCCGTTTACAGTTCATATAGCCAGTTGGTTGAAAATCGTGATCAAATAGCAGACTATTTCATCAAGGTTTTTATCATGGCAAGGAGAATAAAATGAGTGTTAAACCTACCTATAAGCGTATTTTGTTAAAATTAAGCGGCGAAGCGTTGCAAGGCGAAGAGGGCTTTGGTATTGATCCGTCGGTATTGGATCGCATGGCGGTGGAAATTAAAGAGCTGGTCGAACTTGGGGTTCAGGTTGCGATCGTAATTGGTGGTGGTAATCTGTTCCGTGGTGCAAAATTGGCGAAAGCCGGTATGAATCGAGTAGTTGGTGATCATATGGGCATGCTAGCAACCGTGATGAATGGTTTGGCAATGCGTGACTCGTTGCACCGTGCGGAAGTGAATGCCAAGCTGATGTCGGCGTTTCCGTTGAATGGGGTTTGCGATAGTTACAGCTGGGCGCAAGCAATTCGTTTGTTGAACCAAGGTCAGGTGGTGATTTTTTCCGCTGGTACTGGCAATCCGTTTTTTACCACTGATTCTGCTGCCTGTTTGCGCGGTATTGAAATTGAGGCCGATGTGGTCTTGAAAGCGACTAAAGTGGATGGTGTCTATGATTGCGATCCTGCCAAGAATCCGGATGCCAATTTGTACCGCACGTTAAGCTATCAAGATGTGTTGGAAAAAGAGCTGCAAGTGATGGATTTAGCAGCGTTTACTTTGGCGCGCGATCACAATATGCCGATTCGGGTGTTCAATATGAATAAGCCGGGTGCGTTGAAACGTGTGATTTTAGGCGAGTCGGAAGGCACGTTAATTTGTCACGAATCTTGATTTATCGGGCAGAATAGGTTAAAAATAGCCGTTTACGGAATATTGATAAAAATAAAGGAAAAACAGCGTGATCAACGAAATTAAACAAGATACTGAACAACGCATGGAAAAAAGTATTGAAGCGTTCAAAACTCAAATTTCCAAAATCAGAACCGGTCGTGCCCATCCAAGTTTGCTCGACGGTATTCATGTGGAATATTACGGTTCGGCAACACCGTTGCGCCAGTTGGCAAACGTAGTGGCGGAGGACGCCCGCACGCTGGCGGTGAGTGTGTTTGACCGCTCTTTGATCCAAGCGGTGGAAAAAGCGATTTTGACTTCCGATTTAGGCTTGAATCCATCGTCCGCCGGTACTACCATTCGTGTGCCGTTACCACCATTGACCGAAGAGCGTCGTCGTGATTTGACCAAGATTGTGCGAGCTGAGGCAGAGCAAGGCAAAGTGGCGCTGCGTAATATTCGCCGTGATGCCAATGATCAGATCAAAGCATTGCTAAAAGATAAAGCGATCAGCGAAGATGATGAACGCAAAGCGCAAGATCTGATTCAGAAAATCACCGATGCAGGGGTGAAAAAAGTTGATGAAGCGCTGGCAGAGAAAGAAAAAGAGCTGATGGAATTCTAATTCTGTTTTAGGCTTAATTTTCATCAAAGTGCGGTTATCATTGGCTTGATAACCGCACTTTTGATTTTATCAATGATATTACTGATAACAATGTAGGGGCGGATTATAGATCTGCCCGAACAGTGCGTTGAATTTTTCCATTTTGGATTAAATACTTATATCTCACTTCGTAAATGGGCGGATCTATAATCCGCCCCTACTTTGCCTAATCAGTAACCGTTGTCAATAATTTGAGCGGTAAAACCGCTCATCTGTGCATAACCGATTGTGATCAATAGTCGCTGTCGGATAACAAATTAATACGGTGATCTATGCAACAAAATGTCGTAATTCTTGGTTCGACCGGTTCTATCGGTAACAGCACTTTATCGGTGATTGAGCACAATCCTGAAAAATACCGCACTTTTGCCTTGGTTGGCGGGCGTAATGCTGAATTGATGGCGCAGCAGTGTTTGGCATTTCAACCGCACTTTGCGGTAATGGCGGACAGTCAGGCAACGAAAACACTCAAAATTTTATTAAGCCAAACAGCGGTCAAAACCGAAGTGCTGAGTGGCGAGCAAGCGATTTGCGAGATCGCAGCACACCCCGATGCGGATATGGTGATGGCGGCAATTGTTGGCGCGGCAGGTTTAGCGCCGACTTTGGCTGCGATTCAAGCCGGAAAAAAAGTATTACTGGCAAATAAAGAATCGCTGGTGACTTGCGGACAACTGTTTATGCAAGCCGTGGCGGAGTCCGGCGCAACGTTGTTGCCGGTCGATAGTGAGCACAATGCGATTTTTCAAGCCTTGCCACAAATCGAACAACAGCGCATTGGTCATTGTCGTTTAAGCGAAAGTGGTATTGACAGTATTATTTTAACCGGCTCCGGCGGACCTTTCCGTGAGACCGCACTTGCCGAATTTGATAAGATTACGCCGGCACAGGCGGTGGCACATCCTAATTGGTCGATGGGGCCTAAAATTTCAGTCGATTCGGCAACCATGATGAACAAAGGCTTGGAGTATATCGAAGCCCGCTGGTTGTTCAATGCTTCGGCTGAACAGATGGAAATTATTATTCACCCGCAATCGATTATCCATTCGATGGTGCGCTATCGTGACGGCAGTGTACTGGCGCAAATGGGCAATCCCGATATGCGTACCCCGATTGCACACAGCATGGCGTATCCTGACCGCACTTTTGCCGGGGTGGCAGCGTTGGATTTCTTTAAAATTAAAGCGTTAAGCTTTATTGAACCGGATTATCAGCGTTATCCTTGCTTAAAGCTGGCAATCGATTGCTTTGCTGCTGGGCAGTATGCCACCACCGTGATGAATGCCGCCAATGAGGTTGCCGTCGCTGCATTTTTGCAAGGGCAGATTCGGTTTAGTGATATTGAGCGAATTAATCGGCAAACGGTGGAACAATTTCCGGCTTTATTCGTCAAACAAATAGATGATGTATTTGAAATTGATCAAAAAGCCCGACAATCAGCACAACAACTGATTTTAGCTTTTTAAGTTGTTTCGGGCTTGTGATATAGTGTGCCGAATATGATTTGAAAACCGACTATTTGATGCACAACAATAACGCACAAAAGATGAGCGAGAGATGAGCGAAGGTGTAACTTTAGCAGCGAATAGCCCCACCGGACAGATGCCTAAACATGTCGCCATTATTATGGACGGCAACGGCCGTTGGGCAAAAGAGAAAGGCAAATTGCGTCTGGTCGGGCATAAAAACGGGGTGCAGGCGGTGCGTAAAGCGGTGATTTTTGCTGCAAAACAGCAGATTCAGTCGTTGACATTATATGCTTTCAGCAGTGAAAACTGGGCGAGACCCGCTAGTGAAGTCAGCGGTTTGATGGATCTGTTCATGCTGGCGCTGAATCGGGAAGTGAGCAAATTACATAAAAACAATATTAAGCTACAAATTTTGGGCGATGTCAGTCAGTTCAACCGCACTTTGCAAAAGAAAATCGCTGAAGCTGAAGCATTGACGGCGCAAAACAGCGGTTTGATATTAAATATTGCGGCGAATTATGGCGGACATTGGGATATTGTGCAAGCCAGCCAAAAATTGGCGCGACGGGTGCAACAGGGCGAACTGGAACCTGAGATGATAACTGCCGAGTTGTTTCAACAAGCGTTGGTGACTGAACAGCAAGCACCGGTAGATTTGTTGATTCGTACCAGTGGTGAGCAGCGTATCAGTAATTTTTTGTTGTGGCAGTTGGCGTATGCTGAACTCTATTTCAGCCCGGTATTATGGCCGGATTTCGATGAACAGGAATTTGCCCAAGCGATCGCCGTGTTTCAGCAGCGTGAGCGGCGCTTTGGCGCCGCGGATTGATGATTAACGATTGAATTCACTATAATAATTAAAGAGGAATGTTAGGTGCTTAAACAGCGTATTATTTCTGCGGCAGTTTTACTGATTTTTGTCATCACGGCATTATTGCTATTTTCGCCCTATGCGTTTGCCTTAACTGTGGCGGCAATTGTGGTGTTGGGAATTTGGGAATGGTGTCAGTTTGCCCGACATCAGAATGATATTTGGCGCTGGCTGATTACCGGATTGTCCGCTTGTGCACTGTTTGTAATTATTTTTTCCTATCGGGATTACATTAACGCTGGCATTGTACTGAATAGTTATACCGCTTGGCTATTGGTGGTCGCATTAATTTGGTGGGTGTTGGCGCTGTTGTTGGTGGCAAGCTATCCGCACTCAACGAAATACTGGCAGAAACCGGCATTGTTACAACTATTTTTTGGCTTCTTCACGCTGGCACCATTCTTGCTGGCGTTGCTGGCGCTACGTTTGTATAACTATAATCAAAATAGCTACGAGGGGTTATGGCTGCTGTTTTATGTGTTGCTGCTGATTTGGAGCGCAGACACAGGTGCTTATTTTTGCGGCAAAGCGTTTGGCAAACATAAACTGGCAGCAAAGGTTTCACCGGGAAAAACCTGGCAGGGGGCAATTGGCGGTGTAGTTGTAGCACTGGTTGTCGGCATACTTTTTCTGCAAATGACACCGAATGAGTTTGTGCTACGCAGTGTATCGTTACCGCTGTTGCTGCTGGCCTCGTTCGGTACTGTCTCAATTTCGATTTTGGGCGATTTGACTGAAAGTATGTTTAAGCGGCATGTTGGGATCAAAGATAGTAGTCAACTGATTCCCGGACATGGTGGCATATTGGATCGTATCGATAGTTTGACTGCGGCATTGCCATTTTTCTGTGCAATGTTCTATTTTTATTTATAGGAAATTGTGCGATGTCAGGCTTGTGGTATATTTTTGCTTTTCTGTTAGTTATCTGTGTTTTGGTCTTCGTGCACGAATATGGTCATTTTTGGGCGGCAAGAAAGTGCGGTATCAAGGTGCTGCGCTTTTCAATCGGTTTTGGCAAAGTGCTGTGGAGCAAAACGGATAAACAAGGAACCGAGTTCGCCATCTCGATGATTCCGCTGGGTGGTTATGTCAATATGTTGGACAGCAAAACCGAAGCGGTTTGCGAAGATGAAAAAGCGCAAGATTACAGCAGTAAACCGGTATGGCAACGTGCTTTTGTGATTGCTGCCGGACCGATGGCAAACTTTATTTTTGCGATTTTAGCCTATTGGGTGATTTATATAGTCGGCGTGCCGGCAGTGAAACCGGTGATTGACAGTGTTGTACCGGATTCGATTGCTGCCCAAGCCGGCTTGCAGCCAGAGATGCAAATTCGCGCGATTGACGGGAAAGCGGTGGAAGACTGGACCAGTGTCAATATGCTGTTGACTACCAAAGTTGGTACTTGCCAAGTCACACTCACCGTTTCACCGTTTGATCAGCCACAACAGCTACAAGATAAACGTTTGGATTTAACCGATTGGCGGTATGAGCCACAGAAACAAGCTGCATTCACTGCACTGGGTATGGTGCCGAAGAGCGGTAAAGTCGATTTAACCGTATCCAAAATCACAAATAACTCGCCTGCCGCTGCTGCCGGACTGCGCGTTGGTGATAAAATTATGACCGTAAACGGTGAAGTCTTGTCATGGCAAGCATTGGTGCAGACGATCGGCAGTCATTTGAATCAGCCATTATTGTTTGAAATCGAACGTCATCAACAGCGTTTGTCGATATCGATCACGCCCGAAGTTAATAAAGAGGGCAACGCTTATATTGGGTTTTCACCGACCTTTGAGCCGTTAGCACAACAGTACCGTACCGAATTAAAATATGATATTCTAAGCGCCTTGCAGCAAGGACTGGAGAAAACGGCTGAATTATCGTTGGTGATTGTGAAATTGGTAGGGAAGCTACTGAGTGGTGATATTTCTCTGAACAACATCGGTGGTCCGATTTCCATTGCTCAAGGTGCAGGGATCTCTTTAGATAGCGGTTTAGTTTATTACTTGAGTTTTATGGCGCTGATTAGTGTTAATTTGGGCATTATGAATTTATTTCCACTGCCGGTATTGGACGGTGGACAGTTGGTTTTTTTGGCGCTTGAGGCAATTCGCGGCAAGCCGGTAACAGAGAAAGTTCGCGAGATTTTTTTAAGAATCGGCGTGGCGTTATTATTAATGTTGACAATTTTCGCATTATTTAATGATATTATACGCTTTATTTGAATTTGACACGCTCGCAGGCAATCGGAATCAATCTTTTATTTAACAGGCTTATGTATAGGAAAATGATAATGAAAAAACTCCTAATGACCAGTTTACTTCTGGGTAGCACCACCGTCATGGCAGCACCGTTCACTGTGCAGGATATTCGCGTGGAAGGGACTGACCCAGTGACGGCTGAAAATATTATTGCCGGTCTGCCGGTTAAAGTCGGGCAACGAGCAAATGATCAGGATTTGTCGCAAATTGTGCGTAGCCTGTTTTTGCGTGGTGGTTACGAAAATGTGGAAGCGGTGCGTGAGGGCAATGCGTTAGTGCTGCGCATTCAGCCTCGTCCTTATATCAGTTCGTTAGAGATTGAAGGCAATAAGCAAATTCCAAAAGAGGCACTGGAAACCAATCTGCGTGAAAACGGAATTGCTAAAGGGGAAGTGTTGGAACGTGCAAAACTGGAATCTTTCCGCCAAGAGTTGCTCAACTATTATCATTCCGCCGGTTACAGCAATGCCGAAATCAATACTGTGGTTGATGACTTGGGACAAGGCAGAGCAGCGTTAAAATTAGAGATCAAAGAGAACGATTCAGCATTAGTCAAAGAGATTAAATTTGTTGGCAACCAAGTGTTTAGCGAAGGTAAATTGCTGGATCAGATTGAGATTCAGCCGGATGTTTCTTGGTGGAATATTTTTTCCAGTAGTAAGTTTTCTGATCCAAAATTTGAAAAAGATATGACAACATTGCGTGACTTTTATCTGAATAACGGTTATGCCAAGTTTAAACTGTTGAATACCGATGTGCGTTATAGTGAAGATAAAAAAGAAGTCTATCTGACGATTACAATCGACGAAGGCGAGAAATATGAGATCAATGATGTGCGGATTATTGGTGATACTGCCGGAATGAATGCCGATCTTGGGCAATTATTGGTGAATATCAAACGTGGTGAGCAATTCCGCGGCAATACCGTCAGAGCGATTGAAGATGGAATCAAAAATACGCTGGGCGCTCGTGGTTATGCCAATCCTCAAATTACGATCCAACCGGATTTTAATGATGCCGAACATACTGTTGATTTGATTGTGGTGGTGGACGCAGGTCGCCGTTACTATGTACGTTCTATCCGGTTTGAAGGTAATGATGTCAGTGCTGATTCCACGTTGCGCCAAGAGATGCGTCAGCAGGAAGGAACATGGTTGTCAACCGCCTTGATCGAACAGGGCAAATCCCGTTTGGAAAGGACCGGTTTTTATGAAACAGTAGAAAGTCAAACATTGGCGGTTCCGGGCGTTGATGATCAACTGGATATTTTATATAAAGTGAAAGAACGTAATACCGGCAGTATCAATTTCGGCATTGGCTTTGGTACTGAGAGTGGGTTGAGCTATCAAGCTAGCGTTAAACAGGACAATTTCTTAGGCATGGGCTCTTCGGTCAGTTTATCCGGCGTCAAAAACAAATACGCCACCAGTATCAATTTAGGCTATAGTGAACCGTATTTCACTCGTGATGGCGTAAGCTTAGGCGGAAATGTATTCTATGATACTTACGACTATGCCAAAAGTGACACCACTGCATCATATGCCCGTACCAGTTATGGGATCAACGGCACTTTAGGCTTCCCGGTCAATGAAAATAACGGTTATTATTTGGGCTTGGGATACGTTTATAACAAATTGAAAAACATGTATCCGGAATATAACCGTGCCCGTTATTTACAGTCGATGGGCGCTGATGACTGGAAAATCAAAAGCGATGATTTTGAGTTTAGCTTAGGCTGGAACTATAATACCTTAAACCGTGGCTTCTTGCCGACGAGTGGAACCCGCGCCAGTATCGGCGGCAAGGTGACTATTCCGGGTTCGGATAATAAATACTACAAATTGAGCGCTGATTGGGTCAGTTATTACCCTATCAACTATGACCAAACTTGGGTATTGTCCGGACGAGCAGGGCTCTCTTATGCGAATGGCTTTGGCGGTAAAAAATTACCGTTCTACCAAAATTATAGTGCCGGTGGTATCGGTAGCTTGCGTGGTTTTGCTTATGGTGCGATTGGACCGAAAGCAATTTATAATACCAACAGCGGCGCTTTAGTCTCGGCACCTGCTTCAGCGTATAACAACATTAATAATGATGTTGTCGGCGGTAATGCGATGGCGACAGCCAGTGTCGAATTGATTATGCCGACACCGTTTGTTAGCGATAAGAGCCAGAACAATGTCAGAACCTCAGTATTTGTTGATGCCGCCAGCGTTTGGAACACCGAGTGGGATAAAGATAAAGCGAAGTTGTTTACTCAAGGCAATATTCCACAACGGATTACCGATTATGGCGATCCGACTCGAGTGAGAGCCTCTGCCGGTGTGGCATTCCAGTGGAACTCGCCGATTGGGCCATTGGTGTTCTCGTATGCCAAACCGATTAAAAAATATGAAGGCGATGAGATTGAACAATTCCAATTCAGTATCGGTGGCAGTTTCTAAGCTCAAATTGTAATAAGTAAATTGAAACTTTTTAGTTAAAATTACGTCATATAAACTAGGCAGATTGATGGTCGATCTGCCATATACATCTCTTTAAAGGATATACCATGAAAAAAGCATTAAAAATCGCAGGACTTTCTTTAGCATTGGCGTTGAGCGCTTCACTGGCAAATGCCGCAGAAAATATTGCGTTTATTAACTCGGCATATTTGTTCCAAAACCACCCAGACCGTGAAGCGGCTGGTGCTAAAATTGATGCGGAGTTGAAAGCACCGGCTGAAAAATTGCAAGCCAGTGAGAAAGCGATTGTCACTAAAATTGAAGCGTTACAAAAAGAAGCATCAAAATTGCGGGCTGCCGATATCCAAAAACGCGAAGACGAAATTAATAAAATGCGTGAAGCTTATCAAAAACAAGCCGAAGAGCTGCAAGCTCAAAATGAAGAACTGCAGTATCAAGAAAGATCAAAACTGTTATCTAGCATTCAAAATGCAACTAATGAAGTCGCGGCTAAAGGCAACTATAGCTATGTGCTAGATGCTAATGCGATTGTGTATGCAGCAGCCGGTAAAGACATTACCGAAGAAGTCTTAAAAGCGATTAAGCCAGCAGCAGCTGCGGAAGCTAAGAAATAATCCGAGACAAGAGGATATCAATGGCACAATATCGATTACAACAGCTTGCTGAGCATGTCAGTGGACGGCTATGCGGTAATCCGGAAGCAACGGTGGACAGCATTGCAGCGTTAGATAAAGCACAGCCGAATCAACTGAGTTTTATTTCCAATGCGAAATTTCGCGAACGCTTGCAGCAATCTGTGGCAGGCTGTTTGTTGGTGAGTGAAACTGATGTTGAATTTTGTCATGCGGACAGTAATTTGATTGTGGTTAACGATCCTTATATCGCTTATGCGCTAATCGCACAGCTGATGGATGCTACCCCGAAAGCTGCCAGTGGCATTGCTAAAAGTGCGGTCTTGTCGCCGTCGGTAATATTGGGTGACAATGTCTCCATCGGTGCCAATGCGGTGATTGAGGACGGCGTGGTATTAGGCGATAACGTGGTGATCGGTGCTGGTTGCTTTGTCGGTAAAAACAGCAAAATTGGTTCTGGCACTCAACTTTGGGCGAATGCCACCGTCTATCACGAAGTAGAAATCGGGCAGGATTGTTTGATTCAAGCTGCTGCGGTGATCGGCGCTGATGGCTTTGGTTATGCCAACGATAAAGGCAAGTGGATCAAGATTCCACAGCGTGGACAAGTGATTATCGGTAATCGGGTTGAAATCGGTGCTTGTACCTGTATCGATCGTGGTGCTTTAGATGCAACGATTATCGAGGATAATGTGATCATCGATAATTTGTGTCAAATTGCACATAACGTACACATCGGTACCGGTACGGCGGTAGCTGGCGGTGTGATTATGGCGGGTAGCCTGACCGTGGGCAAATACTGCTTAATCGGCGGAGCCAGTGTGATCAACGGACATATGGAAATTTGCGACGGCGTGACTGTCACCGGCATGAGTATGGTGATGCGTCCAATCACTGAGCCGGGGGTTTACTCTTCCGGCATTCCGTTGCAAACCAACAAAGAGTGGCGCAAAACAGCAGCACTGACCATGAATATTAGTGAAATAAATCGTCGCTTAAAAGCATTAGAGCGAGAGCATGGAAAAGCATAAACGTTAACAAAATAATTTTTGCTAGCGATACTTTGTCGTGGCAATGGATATCATACTAAGGAAATTAAAACCGTGACAACTGAAAACAACCAAACTGATTCGCAGTCAAGAGAAGCGAAAATTGTCGATATTAACGAAATTATGCAGTTATTACCGCATCGTTATCCGTTCTTATTGGTTGATAGAGTCATTGATTTCGAAGAAGGAAAATGGCTGAAAGCCGTGAAAAATGTAACGGTCAACGAACCTTGTTTCACCGGACATTTTCCTCAGAAACCGATTTTCCCAGGCGTGTTGATCTTGGAAGCGATGGCACAGGCAACCGGCGTACTGGCGTTTAAAACGTTGGAATTGCCTAAGGATGAACTGTTTTATTTTGCTGCTATCGATAACGCGCGGTTTAAACGTCCGGTTGAGCCCGGTGATCAAATGATTCTGGAAGTCCATTTCATTAAGGAACGTCGCGGTGTCACTCGTTTTACCGGCGTGGCAACGGTGGATGGAAAAGTGGTGTGCGAAGCCGAATTGATGTGCGCACGCCGTCCAATGTAACCCAGCAGCATAAGTAGGATAAGATGATTCATCCAACGGCAAAAATTCATAGTTCAGCAATTATTGAAGATGGCGCTAAAATTGGCGCAGATGTTGTGGTCGGCCCCTTCTGTCTGATTGACGCAGATGTAGAAATTGGCGATCGCACCGTGTTGCATTCGCATGTGGTGGTGCGTGGACATACTAAAATTGGCTGCGATAATCAGATTTTCCAATTTGCCAGCATCGGCGAAGTCAATCAGGATCTGAAATATAACGGTGAACCGACTAAAACGATTATCGGCGACCGTAACCGTATCCGTGAAAGCGTGACTATTCACCGTGGCACGGTGCAAGGCGGTGGCGTGACCCGCATCGGTGATGACAACTTGCTGATGATTAATGCGCATATTGCACACGATTGTCAGGTTAAAAACCGCTGTATTTTGGCTAACAATGCCACACTTGCCGGACACGTTGAGTTGGATGATTTTGTGATTGTTGGCGGTATGTCAGCAATTCACCAATTTGTGGTGATCGGGGCGCACGTGATGTTAGGTGGCGGTTCGATGGTTAGCCAAGATGTGCCGCCGTATGTGATGGCGCAAGGTAACCACGCACAGCCGTTTGGGGTCAATCTGGAAGGCTTAAAACGCCGTGGTTTCGATAAACCAGCAATGCATGCAATTCGTAATGTGTATAAATTGATTTATCGTAGTGGCAAAACGTTAGAGGAAGTGATTCCTGAGATCGAACGGATTGCCGAAACCGAAGCAGCGGTCAGCTTCTTCTTGTCATTCTTTAAACGTTCAACCCGAGGGATCATTCGTTAGATTCGCGTTTAGGTTGTAGAGGCGGATTGAATCTGTCCTTACAATTCCAATCTTGAATCCCTCCTAATGCTTACCTAACCGCACTTTACGTTAAAAGTGCGGTTATTTTTTAAGGAAAATAGCATGCAGGCAGAACAAAATTCTCCGTTAATTGCACTGGTTGCCGGTGAGATCTCAGGCGATATTCTTGGTGCGGGCTTAATCAAAGCACTGCGTCAAATTTATCCGAATGCCCGTTTTATCGGCATTGCCGGACCGCAAATGTTGTCCGAAGGTGCAGAAAGTTACTTTGATATGGAAGCGTTATCGGTGATGGGCTTGGTCGAAGTGCTGAAACACCTGCCGCATCTGCTGAAAATTCGTAGCACTTTGATTAAAAAGCTGCTAGCGGCAAAACCGGATATTTTTATCGGTATTGATGCGCCGGATTTTAATCTTGGTGTAGAAAAAGTATTGAAACAACACGGGATCAAAACCATTCATTATGTCAGTCCGTCAGTGTGGGCGTGGCGGCAAAAGCGGATCTTCAAAATTGCTAAAGCGACCAATCTGGTGTTGGCATTTCTGCCGTTTGAAAAGGCTTTTTACGATCGTTTCAATGTGCCGTGTCGTTTTGTCGGTCATACGATGGCAGATGCGATTGCTCTAGATATTGATCGTCAGCAGGCGTGTGCACAGCTACAGCTTGATCCAAACCAGCGTTATTTGGCGATTTTGCCCGGTAGCCGTGGTTCGGAGCTGGAGTTTCTCAGCGAACCGTTTTTACAAACCGCACTTTTACTGAAACAACGCTTTCCTGACCTACAATTTTTGGTGCCGTTGATTAACGCAAAACGGCGTGTGCAGTTTGAAACGATTAAACAACAGATTGCGCCAGAATTAGAAATGCGCTTACTTGACGGGCAGGCAAGGCAGGCAATGCAAGTGGCGAACGCAACCTTACTGGCTTCCGGCACGGCGGCACTGGAGTGTATGTTGTGCAAATCGCCGATGGTGGTTGGCTATCGTATGAAGCCGCTGACCTACTGGCTGGCACAGCGGTTGGTGAAAACTAAATATGTATCATTGCCGAATCTATTGGCTGATGAAATGTTGGTGCCTGAGTTGATCCAAGATGAATGCAATCCTCAGCGTCTAGCCGAGGAATTAGCAGTCTATTTTGATGATAGTGAAGCGGAGAAAAACCGCACTTTAGGCTTAAAACAGCGCTTTGCCGAACTGCATCAAATGATCCGCTGTAATGCCGATCAACAAGCAGCACAGGCTGTGGCGGATCTGTTACAAGAGCGATAAAAAATGACGGTGTTTGAATATCCACAAAATGTTGGGCTTATTGCCGGGGTCGATGAAGTCGGGCGCGGGCCGCTAATCGGTGCGGTAGTCACTGCTGCTGTGATTCTTGATCCGAATAAACCGATTGTCGGTTTAGCCGATTCAAAAAAACTCTCTGAAAAAAAACGCTTGCTACTCGTCGAAGCGATCAAAATAAATGCCTTAGCGTGGGCACTGGGCAGAGCTGAACCAGAAGAAATTGACCAACTGAATATTCTGCAAGCCAGTCTACTCGCCATGCAAAGAGCGGTTGAAGCCCTGCCAATTCAACCGCACTTTGTATTAGTTGATGGCAATAAATTGCCGAAATTGCTGATGCCAGCACAAGCGGTGGTCAAAGGTGATAGTCTGGTAGCTGAAATCAGCGCAGCTTCGATTTTGGCAAAAGTAGCGCGCGATCAAGAAATGGCAGCGCTGGATCAGCAATATCCACACTACGGCTTAGCACAACACAAAGGCTACCCGACCGCACTTCACCTAGAAAAATTGCAGCAATACGGCATTTTGCCACAACATCGCCGCAGCTTTGCTCCGGTGAAAAAGTGCTTGCTACAAAGCCTATAAGATTCGAAGCTGGTTTTTATACTGATAAACTTCTGTTTGATAGTGATAAAGTTCATCAATATTTTGTGCGGTCAGCATATCTGCTGTAGTGCCATACCCAAATAGATTGCCTTGCTGCAACAGCAGCAAGCAATCACAATAGCGTGCTGCCAAATTTAGATCATGCAGCA
Source organism: Testudinibacter crocodili (assembly GCA_006228005.1). Lineage (GTDB taxonomy): Bacteria > Pseudomonadota > Gammaproteobacteria > Enterobacterales > Pasteurellaceae > Chelonobacter. The sequence continues at coordinate 5,596 of VDHG01000080.1, read as the reverse complement.
CAATTAAAACTAAATGCTGTGTCTCCGCTAGTTTTACTGCTTGTTGCAGTAAGTCATGCTGATGTTTGAGATCTAGTGCACTGCTAGGTTCGTCCAGCAATACGATTTTGGGTGTAGGCGATGATAAAATTTGTAGCCAGCTGCGGGCGGCATGCACCCGTTGTTTTTCGCCGCCGGACAATTTGAGATAGTTCTGTTGTTGTAGATCCGACAGTTCAAAATCTGTACTGACTTGTGCCAATAGTCTTTGCTGCTGGCTACGACTAAGGTGTTGTTGGTGGTGTATTAAGCCTAGTTCAATCACTTCTTGTACCGTAAACGCAAAGTTTAGGCTGCTGTGTTGTGGCAGAAATACCATATTTTCTGCCAGTTCTCTGGCGGAAAATGAAGCCAGCGGCTTTTGCTGCCACAATATTCTTCCCGTATAGGGAAGATCTTGGCCGATAGCTTTCAGTAAGCTGGATTTTCCAGCTCCGTTTGCCCCAAGTATGCCGATACAGTGACCACATTTTAAGTTCAGGTTGATATCATTCAGGAGGATTTTTTGTCCAATAACAAGCTGTAATCTGCTAATTTCCAACATTACAATCGCCCCTTGTTTTTAATCAGTAGAGTAATAAAAAATGGCGCACCTAAAAGTGCGGTCAGAATTCCGATTGGAATTTCTGCTGGTGCAGCCAGTTTACGGGCTAAAATATCAGCGCCTAGCAGTAAAATTGCACCGATTAAAGCACAAGCCGGAATCAGCGTTTTGTGGTTCGGGCCTAGCAAAGTGCGGGCAATATGCGGCACAATTAGACCAATAAAGCCGATCATCCCTGAAACGGAGACCGCAATCCCGATACCAAGTGCGGTATAGATAATACAGGACCGTTTTATTTTTTCGACAGAGACCCCTAAATGTCGCGCTTCTAAATCACCGAGTAACAGTGCATTTAATGCAGAGGCTCGCCGCATAAATTGGGTCAATAATAAAAAGGCGGTTACGGCACACAATATGACCGTATTGCAATTGCCATGCGCAAGTGAGCCTAGCTGCCAAGTTGTCAATTCTCGCAGGGCTCGGTCATCTGCGATAAATTGTAGTAAGCCCAAAAAGGCAAATGCTAGCGCTCCGATGGCAATTCCGCTTAGTAAAATCAATGTCATTCGAGTGCCGTAGTGAGTTTTACCGATGTGGTAAACAAATAGTGTTGCCAGCAGACCACCGATAAATGAAAATAGTGAAAGCAGACTAAGTTTATTCCATAATAGTATCCCTTGCGGCAAGAGTACAATAGCGATAGCAGCGCCCAACGCTGCTCCAGCGCTGACTCCGATAATACCAGGATCAGCAAGAGGATTACGGAACAGACCTTGTAACACTGCACCGCAACAGCCTAAAATTGCACCGATAAAGACGCCGAGTAAGGTGCGGGGCAGCCGTAGCTGCTGTACGATAAAAACGGTGCTGCTGTCCCCTTTACCGTAAAGTGCGGTCAAAGTTTGCCACAGGTCGGTATTTACCGCACCGCTAACTAGAGAGAGTAGAATTATGGCGCTAAGCAACAGCAAGCCGATAGCGAGCACCAGAAAGTAGGCGTGATGTTTCATCATTGTAGACAATTTTGGTTGTCGGCAATGGCTTGCATAATGCGTTGGCTTTCGCGCAGTGAGCTCAAATTAAAACCGCCTAGCAGTGCTTGTCCATCGACGCTAAAAATACACCCCTGATTAGTGGCATTAAGTTGTTGTAAAAAAGGATATTTTTTCTGTAATGCGCTTAAGTCCTGCGACAGGCTTCGCTCGGAAAGCAGTAAAATATCCGGCTGTAATGCTAAAACAGCCTCAATTGAATAGGCGTAATACCCCTGTTTTTCAGCCGAGAGATTATGCAATTGCATTAAATCAAGCATGCCGTTAATCGTGGTGCGATGCCCTCCAGTGGACAGTTGTCCTTTATCTGACAGTAGCAAAAATAGGGCACGATTTTTACCGCGTGGCAAGGACTGAATCTGTCGGATTTGTTGCATTACCTGTGCCGATAATTTTTCTGCCGATTTGTTTTTCGCTAGCAGCTGGCCGAGTCTCTGGATATGTTGTTGCAAATCCTGATGGTTTTTTTGTGGATTCTCTAATACTTCAATTTGGATTTTTGCTTGTCGTAATTGTGTCAACACGGATTCCGGTCCCATTTCTTCACTGCCGATCAATAGGTTTGGCTGCAGTGCCAAAATGCCTTCACTTGCTAAATTGCGTTGATAGCCTAACAGCGGAATCTGATATTTGTCGGCAAAACGGCGACTAGTGGAATCGACTGCAATAAGTTGATCGCCGACATCCAGCGCCTCTAGTAATTCAGTTACGCCAGCACCGACGGCGATAATCCTTTGCGGTGTCGTTGGTTGTGCAAGAGTGACCTCAGAAAGAAAAAAGAGTGATAGTAGCAAGCTTAAAATAAATTGTTTTTTCATATGTGTTTCCTATCTGTGAGCTTTGTTTTCTATTTCAAAATCAATGGGTAAGCTAAATCTTAAAGTGGTTTTTTGCCGAATGATCTCTTCGGGCGGTTTAGGGAGTGGAGAAGCACGATAAAGGGTATTAATCGCTTCTTGATCCAATGCTTGGTGTTGACTGCTTTTTTTAAGCGTGACTTTTAATACAGTTCCTAGTCTATCGATTTCTACAGAGACAATCGGTTTTCCTTCGATTTTTTGTTTTAAGGCATTTTCTGGGTAGCGTTTATAACGGCCTAAATGCCCTCTTAGCAAGGCTTGCCAGCTGGTTATAATGGTTTTACTATTGCCTTCACTGTTATATTCTGCCGCAATTTGCTGATCATTGCCGTTGGCAGGTGCGGTAACAGTTTGTCCGGTTGCAGTGGATTCAATATCACTGGGCTTTTTGGCTTTTTTATTGTTATCTGGCTGCTTTTTAACTTGTGGTTGTTGCTTCAAAAGTGGCTTTTTTTCCAGTTTAGCCTTGACGATAATCTCGGCATTTTCAATTATTGGGTTCTCTTCTAGTTGCGGCGTTTCAAGTGCTTCCGGTTGGTTGTCAGCATCTAAAATTTGGCTGTCTTGGGTGATGACTTGTGGTGGACCAAGCGGGAGCTCCTCAATGCTGATAATCGATTGTGGCGGATCAGAGAAATTGACTATCACCGCAGCGCTGGCTTGCGGTATGACGGTGACGGTTTTTTTAATAATAAAAGTAATAATAAAAAAGTGGATAGCACAGACCAATATCGTATTAAACAGCCAAATACGATATTTTTTGAGGCGATATAGTGATGGAATATCAACAATCATCAATTTTCCGCCTATTCCTTGTTCTCTAAGCCGACCAAGCCGATTTTTAAATAACCGGCAGTACGTAGTTGGTTCATTACGTTCATCAAGATTTCATAGGGAATAGTTTTATCTACTTGAAAGAAAATCACCGTGTCGCGATTATTGACGGTGAGTTGATCAAGTGCGGTTGCCAGATTGTGTAAAAGTAGAGGTTCATTGCCTAAAAACAACTCTTGTTGTTGGTTAAGCGATAAAATAATAGGCTTTTCCAATTGCGGTTCAACATTGGCTTTGGCTATTGGCAGATCAATCGGCACGGTAACTGTGGTGAGCGGGATGGTCACCATAAAAATGATCAATAACACTAGCATTACATCGATAAACGGGGTGACATTAATTTCGGAAAGTTCTTGCTCATTTGTGGAATCGGAAAGATGAAATGACATAGGAACCTCATACTGATGCTGCTGGATTTAAGCGATGTAGGGATATGTCACGCTTGATCATCAGGCGTAAAATAGCCGCTAAATTTTCAATCTGTAACCGGTATGTTGTTAAGTGTCTGGTGAAGATATTATAAATAATAACGGCAGGAATTGCTGCTACCAAACCAAGTGCGGTAGCAAACAGTGCTTCAGCGATTCCCGGTGCTACCACCGATAAGCTGGTGGTTTGTGAATGCACGATACCGATAAAACTATTCATTATTCCCCAGACAGTGCCGAATAAACCGATAAAGGGGGCGACTGCGCCAATAGTTGCCAGAGGACCGATGCCGTAGCGCATATTTTGCGTGTAACTTTGAATTCGGCGATCTAAGCGATAGTCTAGGCGTTGCTTAAAATCATCGTCGCAAAGATAGTTGGATCGTTGTAATTCATCGTTGATTTCGGATAAAAGATTGTGGCTGATATCAAATTTAATCTTCGAAGGTAACTGCTGCCGTGCTTGTTCAAAATGTTCTTGGGTCAATAAAAATGCTTGCTGTTTTCTCAGTGTTGCAGCGGAGTAATACAACTGAAACAGTTTACTGAAAAAAATTACCCAAGTTAAAACTGAGCAAAAAATCAGTATCCAGATGACAGCTTGAACAACAGGATGGGCGGAAAGGTACATTCCAAGCGGCGACATATCTTGCAGGATTTCTGTCTTGATAAGCTCTGGTACAGCAGCTGTCGCAGTAGAGTCGGCTATTGCTCCAGAGGCATGCGCTTCAGTATGTTGCAAGGCAATGTCGGTAGTTGTGCCTATAGCGCTATCAGCAAAGGCTGAAAAACTGATGATAAGCAGGAAAAACAGTGGATAAAAGCGAATTAATAACATATGAAAATATCCGTTATGGTTAGCTAAAGTGCGGTGTGGCCGCACTTTTAGTAAAAATTACACTAAATAAATAGCAATGAAATTATTCTTGTTTAGTTGCACCGAACATAATGCGTTCTTCTCCACTACCAATTTGACCGACAATTTCATTTGCTTCTGGGCCGGCAAATGTTCCGGCATAGTCATTGATACGCACTTGCTGTCCGTTATGCAGCAATCTGACCTCACCGTTTTTAAACCCCATGGTATTATTGTTGTTTGCAACAATGTTGGCTTCAGAAAGAATTAACTTAACGTTGGGCTGATCAAAGGCAATACCTTCCGCAGTTGGATTATTGTCGTCATCAGTAAATCGCCAGTTATGTCTAACAAAGCTGTCTTGTCGAGCGGACATTTCACCTGAGATTGTTTTCGAGGCAATACTCACCTGAAATGAGACATCCCCCATGTAGCCTTCGGTCGGTGTACCGCCTTTTGGTCCTCCTTTGTAGCCCAAGGTATGGCCGCTATAAGTGATAATACCGTCAGCTGTACTGGCTTGAGCCAACTGATCAAATTGTGTTTCTGTGGTCGGTTGTAGTATATAAGTTCCGAGATTCTCGTGATTTTTAAAGGGGTGAGCCGGATCACCACCGGCTGCTGGCGCAGTCAATTCCGGTGAGAACGTACCATAGCTGGAGTAAGTTTGGTTAATAAAGCGGAATTTCCCCAATTCTTCTCCGTTTTCGGAGGTGATAACCAGTTCTTGGACTTTATTTGGATCGACATCATAGTTGTTCATCACGGTTTTATCTTTAAACTCATTGCGGAGATCTAGGATATTTCCCTTGCTGTCGCGGAAGTCCATTGGGCCAGACATATAGAAGCCACGATTTTTATCAGTTTCTAATACGGCTTCATATCGTTCTCCTCCTTGACTGGAAACGACGATAGTAAGAGTTCGATCTTCTAAGGTTCCCGCTTTAAATCGAGGCTCTTCTGATTTAGGCTCTTCTGATTTA